>JBDSEC010000146.1:0-3867 GCA_039920205.1 Pyrinomonadaceae bacterium | reverse complement strand
TTTGATCAGCGCCGAATTAGCTCAAGATGGACAAGCCTGCTTTCGGGCGCCGGAAGACGCCGGATTGCGCGTCAAACCGTTGCCGTTCGCCCAAATTCCGCACCAATCTCGCTTATTTCTGGATTATTTGACTGATCCGCTCGCGTTGCGCCGGTTTTTTCCCAACGCGGTGAAGAATCATCACGAATTAACCGCTTACGCGGAGACCGTGCTGGAAAACTATTCAACCGACCGCGCGCGGCTCTGCGATGCATTGACTGGAATGAATCAGCGATGGGGTGCGGTACCCGAGACACTGGCCAATATCGAGCGTTTGCGCTCGGCCGATTGCGTAGCGGCGGTGTCAGGTCAGCAGGCGGGTCTATTTACGGGACCGCTCTATACCATTTACAAAGCGTTGTCGGCCGTCAAGCTCGCGGCCTGCCTTTCGGACCGGGGCACGCCAACGGTGCCGGTGTTTTGGATCGCGACCGAAGATCATGATTTTGAAGAGGTGGCCGCGGCGGAATTCATCGACTGTAACTGCCAATTGGGAAAGGTGAGCGTCGATGAGTCGATCCACAAAGCCGGCCAGGCGGTGGGCGCCGTCGTATTGGATGATTCGATCCGCGAAGTGATCGCTAGTCTAAAATCGCAACTTCCGGAAACCGAGTTCGTGGGCGAGGTTGAGCAGTTACTGAGCGCTGCCTACGAACCAAACGTTGGTTATGGCGATGCCTTCGCCCGCTTGCTGACTCAACTAGTGGGCCAATACGGGTTGATACTTCTGGACCCGCGCGATCCGACGCTCAAGGAACTGGCGGCGCCGCTTTACGCCGCTGCGGCCAATGCCGCGCCGGAATTGACGGCGGCGTTAGTCGATAGAAGTGAAGCGCTAGTAGCCGCTGGCTATCACGCGCAGGTGCTGGCGACGCCCGATGCGTTCCCGCTGTTTTGGCATTCGGATGACGGGTCGCGCCTAGCGCTGACCCGCGTGGGAGACGATCGTTACCAACCGAAAGGCTCGACCGTCGAATTTACCCGTGCGCAGTTGACGGAACAGTCTCGGGCCGATCCGGCTCGGTTCAGCCCGAATGTAACGTTGCGGGCGGTCGTTCAAGACTTTCTGCTGCCCACGGTTGCCTACTATGGTGGTGCGGCCGAGATCGCGTATTTTGCTCAGACCGCCGAGGTTTATCGCCTTTTGGACCGACCCGCCACGCCGATCATGCATCGGGCAAGTTTGACCCTGGTGGAACGGCACACCTGGCGTACGTTGGAACGTTACGATTTGTCGTTGGCGGAACTGTTCACCGGTCTTGAAGATGTCCTCGCGCAAGTAGTGGAAAGGCATTTGGATAACGGAACGGCCGCGACGTTTGAGCGGGTCGAGGCCAGCATCAACCTCGAGCTCGACGAGTTGCAGGAGCAATTGCGCCAGTCCGAATCAACCTTGGCCGACGCGTTGGATAACGGGCGGCGTAAGATCAACTATCAGGTGCATGGATTGCGCACGCGGTTTCACCGCGCGCAACTTAATCGCCATTCATCGACCCAGCGGCAGATCGAACACGCGTTCGAAGCGCTCTATCCAGAGAAGGCGCTGCAGGAAAGGCATATGAATATCACGTCGCTGTTGTCCCGCCATGGGCGGTATGTGGTCCAATGGATCTTTGATTCGGTCAACATCGGATCGACCGATCATCAGATCGTTTACCTCTAGCCACTCCCGATTACTCGCTTAAACATGAATCGGATTCGCGTACTACCGGACCAGATAGCCAACCAGATCGCGGCCGGCGAGGTAGTCGAACGTCCGGCCTCGGTGGCCAAGGAATTGGTAGAGAACTCGTTGGACGCCGGCGCGCGCGTGATCCGCGTTGATGTCGAGGCGGGCGGGCGACGGTTACTTCGCGTGAGTGACGACGGTTGCGGGATGACGCGTGACGATGCCGTTTTGGCGTTCGAGCGTCACGCCACTTCGAAGATCAATGCAGATTCGGACCTCAGTGCGATCCAGACCTTAGGGTTTCGCGGCGAGGCGCTTCCGTCGATCGGTTCGGTCGCACGGGTCGAAATGGTCACGAAGACGCCGGACGATACTCACGCCACGCGGCTGGTGATCGAAGGTGGCCACATGCAAGAAGTGAAAGATGCGGCGCACCCGGACGGCACGACCATTACCATGCGCGACCTGTTCTTTAACGTTCCCGCGCGGCGAAAATTCCTCCGGTCCGAAGCAACTGAGAGTTATCACCTGACCAACTTGGTTACGAACTACGCCTTGGCCCAGCACGCGGTGGCATTTTCGCTGCAACACAATGGGCGCGAGATCCTGCGCACCGCGGCGGCCACCGACCTGCGCGAGCGGGTCTATCAGATATTCGGCGCGGCGTTCATGAACAATTTGTTAGAGGTCAACGCCGATCTGACGCCGGTCGCGCGAGTTTACGGATATATCTCGTTGCCACGTGAACGGCGCAATTCGCGCGACGCGCAATATCTTTTCGTGAATGGCCGGTCGGTGCGCGATCGCGTGTTAACGCGCGCGGTGACCGAGGCCTATCGTCCACTGCTGGCGCAAGGTGCATATCCCGTGGCGATCTTGTTTGTGGACGTGCCCTGGGCCGATGTGGATGTGAATGTCCATCCCGCCAAGACCGAAGTGCGCTTTCGCCGGTCCGCCGCAGTGGCCGAGGCGGTGCGTGAAGCGGTGCAGGCGACGCTAGCGTCCGCCGGATACCTGAAGAGCGAAACCGCGGATCGCGAGGCTGATTTGCCGGCGGTGGCGGCGAGTCTAGGACCGGCTGCGGTGGAAATGCCCGAAACTGAAGCGGAGGTGAAGGCTGAAGCGTTAGCTGTCACGGTCGAAGCGGGAGCGGATCGAATGGCCGCGTTACCAACCGAACGAGGATCATCTCCGGCCTTAAATAGTGCGCCGACGATTCCCGCTCGCACACCCCGGCCGAAACCGGAAAAGGTGAGAGGATCCTCGGGATCGGCTTCACTGTTGGAGTCAACTCCCGGGCCGGCCGATGAGAACGTGCTGGGGTCCGCGGACCCGTTCGATCGCGCTATTCCCGAAACGACTGCCGAAATAACACCGGACACCAATTCAACCGCGACCGTCGGGGTTAACCCCGCTTCGGTCTTTCCGCCCTTGGATTCGCTTTCGGGACTCGTAAAAAACGTCCCGCAGACCCAACTTTCCAACGGCGTGCGGCCGTTGGGTCAATTGGATCAGAGCTTTATCGTCGCGGTCGATGATCAGGGACTGCTGATGATCGATCAGCACGTAGCCCACGAACGCATCCTGTTTGATCGCTTCCGCTCGCGCGAAGCGGGCCGACCAGCGGAATCGCAGGCCCTGCTTCTTCCGGAAACCATTGATCTATCTCCGGCACAAGCGGCGATCTTTGATGCGGCGCAGGCGGAACTGGAATCGTTCGGGTTCGATCTGATGCGACTGTCCGGGCGAACCATAGCCGTCAAGGCCGTGCCGGCGGAATTGCCGTTAGGCGAGATGCGAAATTTTCTGTTGGATGTGATCGACGATCTGAGCAACACCGACCCAAAAAATCGGCGGCAAGCCGTCCGCGACCGCATTGCCGGTCAATTGGCCTGTCGGGCGGCGGTGCAAGCAAATACCGTATTGTCTGACGAGAAGATGACCTGGCTGATCGACAACCTCGCGTCGGCGTCGGTGCCGACGACCAGTCCTCATGGCCGGCCGGTGATCCTTCGCCTCGCCGTACGCGATCTGGAAAAGGCGTTTCGCCGTTAGACCGGCGACGCTCTTTAAACCCCAAGTTCTGCAACGTAAGTCGAACGTCTAAGCGGGAGCGCGGGCGACTCGCCCGCAGGATACGGAGCCACTAACGAATCCGA
>JBDSEC010000145.1:0-4672 GCA_039920205.1 Pyrinomonadaceae bacterium | reverse complement strand
GACGCGGTCGCCTTAACGACGATCGTGTAATCCATCGCGCCATATTCGGTCAGCGTCTGCACCACCTGCGCCACGGTCGAAGCCTTCTGACCGATCGCGACGTAGATGCAGATCACATCCTTGCCCTTTTGGTTGATGATCGCGTCCACCGCCACGGCGGTCTTACCCGTTTGGCGGTCGCCGATGATCAATTCGCGCTGGCCGCGGCCGATGGGCACCATCGCGTCGATGGCCTTCAATCCCGTCTGCAGCGGCTCCTTTACCGGTTGGCGATCGATAATGCCGGGCGCGATGCGTTCGATCGGATTGAACTGATCGGTAGTGATCGGTCCCTTGCCATCGACCGGATTGCCCAACGCGTCCACCACGCGTCCGATCATGGCGTCGCCCACGGGGACTTCCATAATGCGGCCGGTGCGTTTGACGATGTCACCTTCGCGGATGGTCTGGTAATCGCCAAAGAGCACGGCGCCGACCTTGTCTTCTTCCAAGTTCAAGGCGAGCCCGCGCACTTCGTTCGGCAGGTCCAGCAGTTCGCCGGCCATGACGTTATCTAGGCCGTGAATTTCGGCAATGCCGTCGCCGACCTTAATGATGGTACCGATCTCGGTGACGGTTACGCCGGCCTGAAAGCTTTCGATCTGCTGCCGGATGATCTCGTTAATTTCGTTGGCTTTAATAGCTTCCATATCGTTCGTAGCCCCGCCTTCAGGCGGAATCCTTCAAAAAAATTTAGCCGCGGATTTACGCGGATGACGCGGATCTGAAATTAAATAGGAATCAGTTCGTGCTAATTCGTGTCTTCCAATTCGTGCCCCAAAACTCCGCTCCTTGGTCAAGGAGGGGTGGGCCGCTTGCGGCCGAGGGGTGGTTTTCAAATCAAACGCCGCACAAAGCGCGTCCTCCATTGTTAATTATTAATTATTAACTATTAATTAACTCTTCCCACCATCTTAACCCTAACTTGTTCTAGTTGGCTGCGCACGCTTCCATCATAAACCGTCGAACCGATCCGCGTGACCAACCCACCGATCAACTCCGCATCCGTGTCAAAGCTCAGCTTTACTCGCTTACCCGTGATCGTGCCCAACTTGGCGGCCAACGCCGCGCGCGTATCTTCACCCACCGGCCGCGCGGTAGTAACCTCGGCCGCGATCTGGCCGGCGCGTTCATCTAATACCTGCGCAAATCGGGCATTTACCTCGCCCAACTCGGCCAAGCGTTGATTACGCAGCAGCACCTGTAAAAAGTTTGTGGTAGTCAGGCTGACTTTCGTGCGGTCGATCAATGTTTCCAAGATCGTTCGTTTCTTCTCGTAACCGATGGTCGGGTTGCGAAAAACCTCCAACAACATTTCGTTGGCGGTGAACATGTCTTGCCACGCATTCAATTCGTTCTGGACCACGACGGCGGTTCCCTGCGGGATGACCACATCGGCCAACGCGGTGGCGTAACGGCGGGCTACGGTTTGGTTACTCAATTTGCCGGCCCTCCTAATTCCTGAACATTACGATTGATTAGACGCGCGTCATCGTCGGGACGAATATCGCTGCGGATCATCTGTTCGGCTAACTTAACACTCTCTTCGGCGGCGTACCGGCGTAGGTCCTGCTTGACGGTCTTGCCGGCGGCTTCTATCTCGCGGCGGGCCTGTTCGCGCAACTTCTCGGCATCCTCAACGGTCAGGCGGGCGATGCGTTCGGACTCGGCGGCGGCTTCGCGGTCGGCCTGTTCGCGCACGAAGGCGGATTCCGCATCGAGTTTTGCGAGACGGGCATCGACCTCGGCCAATTTGGCTTCGGCGGCTTGGCGTTCTTCCTGTGCGCGGATCAGATCGCGGCGTATCTCTTCACGGCGCGTGCGGAAGGCGTTGCCTAACGGCTTGCGCAGCAGCCAGTACATGATCCCGATGAAGAGGAAGAGATTGAGAAACTTCCAGGCCTCGAACCCCGGGATGTTCAGATACTTATTAAAGAACGAATCCGGTTCGCCAAAGCCCTCGCCCTCGAACAGCGCGAAAAGCGTCAGCGCCGGACCGACGAGTTTAGTTGTGATTAAGGCTATCAACATTACCTTGATTTGTATTTCCGCGACCGCGCGGGCTTTTCTACCGACTACTGACTACTGTCTACCGCTTTTCGTGTTAATTCGCGTCTTACTCTTAATTCGTGTTTATTCGTGGTTACTGCTTTTCGTTATTAATTATTAACTATTAATTAGCGGGCGCTCAGCGCCCCAAGATCCTGCTGCTAATTGACGAGGCTGTTGCGTTGGCTTCAACCAAGAGCGCCTGCTTCGCCGCCTCGGCCTGACTCCGTATCGAATCCTTCTCGGCCGCTACCTGCCCGGCGACCTCATCCTTAACGGCATTCAACTCCGCCTGCCGGGCCTCCATCGCGGTCGCGCGCGCTTGTTCGAGCATGCGATAACCATCACCACGAGCATTACGCAAACCGGTTTCATACGCGGTCAGCTTTTCATCCACTTGGCGAAGGACGGCCGCGGCCTCGCCCGACTTACCGCCGGTCTGGGCTTCGCGATCGGCCAAGATCTTATTGATGGGCTTGAACAGCGTTCGGTTCAACACCCAGATCATCACTAAGATCAGCGCAATATGGAAAAAAATGGAGCCATCCGGCACCAACCTGACTTCGGCTTCTAAAAGCATTAAGAACATAATTTAGTGAGTTAGCTTTGGCTCGGAATTGGCTTTCCCCCCGGCCCCCAACCCCTGACTCCCAACCCCCTTTTTTCACATCCCAAAGGGTGTGAAAAAAAGTGCTTGCTGAACTGATGAGATTACCACGCGATTTTGAGGGTGGTCAAGGGAGGGGGCGCTGACTCCGAAACCGGTTCAACTAGCTAATGACTAAATCCCAAGTGAGCGTTCGACGTGCCTAAGCCTGGCCCCGCAAAGTCAATTCAACTAATGATCGCGGTTTGAAACCGGCTGCTTAAGCGGAATGGATACTGTCGGTTGGCTAACTGGCATCTGATATTTAATGTTGAGCATCTTTTGCGACGCGAATAGTAACGACGAAATGAATATGAATGCCAAAACTGGCTACTTCTATCCGCAATTTTTCAGATCCGTTTCATCCGCGTAAATCCGCGGCAAAATCTCTTCCGCGAACGGCTTGTGGGCCATGGTCGAGGTTTGAGACCGGCCGCCTAAAGGCGGGACTCAAAGCGCGGGCTTCCGGTTACCGGCTACCGCTTCCCGCCACTTCGGGACGTCGACGCCCCGGATCAGGAGCCAGAGGCAGAGGGATAGTTCGGCCAAAAATGCCGGGAGCAGGATGGCGGGGAAAAGCTTGCTCTGCAGCCCGGGCGACAGGATCAGCGCAAAGCTGTTGACCAGATAGCAGACGCCGGCCAATTGCATCCCGTAGCCCAACGCGCGAGGCAAAAAACCCGAGCGCCGGATCAGATAACCCTCGACCAAGCAGGTGCCGCCAAAGAAGATCAATCCCAAGCCAAAGCCGTAACCATGCAGCTTGATCGACACGTAAGCCAGCGTGTTCAGTTGGCCGGTCGTAAAGACGCTTAAGTAAGCCGCACCGCCGAGTAAGAACAACGGCAAGATCAAGAATAGTTTATTCGCGACCAGGACCGCGGTCTGGATCAGATTGAAGAGAACCGACAACAACGCGAGGCGGCGGTTCACCGGCCGGATCAACACAAAGAGGCAGAGCATCACCGGAATATCGGACAGATGCATGAGCAGATCGCCGGCGACTCCTAAGCGCCAGAGTGTTTCGGATGCCAGGATATTGTTCGCGGTGGCGGTCGCATCCCCGGAAACGATCAGTTTTCCGCGGATGAAAACCTCCGCCAAGAAACCGGCGACAATGATGATCAGATAGAACGCGCCGGCAATCCGGGCATAGCGCTGGGGCGATATCTCTTGCGTGTTGGTATTCATAGGGTCTGCCATTATAACGATGACGGACGAGGAATGATTAACAGATGCGGTAGTCGGTCGCCGGTAGCCGGTGGATTTAGCGGGCTTCGCGTCAAGACGACCCCGGGGGATTCGCCGGCATTTGCACGACCACCCGGCGCACCCGGCCGACTATGGTCGGCCAACTCATTTATAATCACCGACATGCATATTGGAATTGTTGCTTGTAGTGTCGAGGGCGCGGCCCTCTGTTACCGGACGATCGCGACCGAGGCGGCGGCCGTCATGGGTGAACATAACCACCCTGAGGTCACGCTGCATTCGATCCCGATGGCCGAGTATCTGCCGCCGCTGGATGCCATGGATCTAGAGCGCGTAGCCGCGCTTATCTTGCGCTCGGCCGCGGTTGTGGCCCAGGCCGGCGCGGAATTTTTTATCTGTCCCGATAATACTTGCCATCTGGCTTATGACTTGGTGGCCGCGCGGTCGCCGATTCCGTGGCTGAGCATTGCCGACGTCGTCGCGGCTGAAGCACTACGGCGCGGGCTGAAACGGTTGGCGGTGTTGGGCACGCGCTACACCATGGATGGGCCGGTGTATCCCAACGCGCTGCGGCGAGTGGGGATCGAGTGGGCCATCCCCCACGCGCTTGAGCGCGCCGAGATCGACCGGATCATTTTTCAAGAGTTGGTCAAGGGAGTCTTTACCGAGGAAGCGCGGCTCTATTTCAATCAAGTGATCGAGCGAATGAAGGGCCAGGGCCTAAGC
>JBDSEC010000144.1:0-4448 GCA_039920205.1 Pyrinomonadaceae bacterium | reverse complement strand
CGGACCGATCCCGGACGGATCTGTCCCGATTCGCAAGCATCGACCAAGGCCGCGACCACAGTTTCGTCGTAGCGCGTACCCACATAGCTTTGGACCAATTTGACGGCTTCATCAAATTTCAAAGCGCGTGAATAAGGCCGGTCGGTGGTCATGGCATCGAACGTGTCGGCCACCGAAACGATCCTCGCCATCAGCGGGATCTCATCACCCTGAAGTCCTTGCGGATAGCCCTTGCCGTTCAGCATCTCGTGATGCATATACATGCCGGGCAGAAAGTCCTTCATCGCCGGGATCTGCGACATGATCTTGAATCCCTTCTGCGGATGCTGCTTCATGATCACAAATTCTTCATCGGTCAGCGCGGCGGGTTTTTTCAGAATATTGTCGTCGATCCCGATCTTGCCGACATCGTGTAGCAATGCGCTGATGCGGATCTTTTCCACCTCGTCGGGCGGCAATCCCAAACGGTTAGCGATCGCCACCGAAAATCGTGAAACGCGTTCCGAGTGACCGCGGGTGTACGGATCTTTGCCGTCGATGGCCGCCGCCAACCCTTTGACCGTGCCCAAGAAGAGTTGCCGATTCTCTTCGGCCGCTCGCTGGAGATCGGCGATAAAACGTTCGACCTGATCGGTCATAAGATTGAACGAATCGCCAAGTTCGCCCAATTCCGTGCGGCTGCGAACGACGATGCGCTCACTGAAATCGCCGGTGGAAATGCGATGCGCGGCCGCAGCCAGATCGCGTACCGGGTTGGTCAGTCGCGTGGCAAAGACCACACCTATGATCACGGCGCATACGGCGGCGATCAAGCTGATGAAAAATGTCTGGCGCCGCATATCCGTGACGGATGACAGGGCCGCGCGCTCGTCCTGGATGGCAATTACTCCCAGCAGATTATTATGGTCCAATTCCACGGTGGCGTAAGAACCCAACATGCTGATCTGCTTGCCATTCCGATCAACGGTAAAAGGCGACAGGGCCGCTTGGACTTGTGTACCCGACTCCAGCCAGTCCTGCACGATCTTCAAGTTGGTCATCGGCCGCTCCGAGAACGCGACTTGCTGGTCCGGATGCGCGACTGCGCGGCCTTCTTGATCGACGACAAAGACCACCGGGCGGCCGGCATCCAACAACTGCTGTTCGCTTTGCGCGCTAGATGGTTGAACTGACTGAAATACTTCTTGGAAAGAAACCACCGCAACCACGGCGGCGACGACCTGGTTGCCGTCCGCCCCACCCATTACGGGAGCGGCGATGGTGATCCCCATTTCTTGACCGGAGCGGATCACCTGCGGTTTGGTCATCACCAATCCACGGCCATTAATTTGCGCCAAAACCGCATTCACCCGGGCTTCGACCTCTTCGGGTTTGATCACGTCGGTTTGGAAGGCGCGGTGCGGTTCGCCGTCAACCGGTTCGATCGCCAGAGCGATAAGGTTCGGATCGTCGCGCAGGGTCCGACTCAATCGTTCATCGGAGCCGGCCGACACCATCACACTGACGCCGCCCGCCAGCTCGAAAGCACGGGCTAAACCACTGACAACGTCACGATAGCGCTGGCCGTACAATTCGATCTGACGCGCTTTGTCTTGCACCAGTTGGGCCTGATAACGGCCTTCGGTGGCGCGTAATTCGTCGGCCGTGCGCCCGGAAAGTACCCAACCGGCCAACATGACAGGCAAAAGCCCGACCACCAAGAGCATGGCCAGGACGATGTAAAGTAACCTGATACGGCGAAATCTTTCGAGCATTCGGATGCTATAACATTAGCTGCTGCAACACTTTGGGACGCGTTAAAGGAAGGAGCCACGGGCTAGCGCGAAATTGACGCCCGGCGACTGGGTGGATTTCGGGCATCCATCCGCACCATTATTGTACGAATTCGAGGACGTCCATGTCAACAATGTTTATCGTTGCGCAACGTTAGCAAACGCGCCCCTTTTGTTCCTAAATTTCCTCAATTGAGAATGGATCGCGGCCAAAAAGATAGTATTATTTTAAGACTTTGGCCGACATTTAGGCGTCTAAATGGTTGGAAGCGTAGGCAATAACAATCTTGCCCGCCGTTTTCCGCCCGGTTTGGAACGTGGCGGTTATGATCGATTGACGATGAATACGGGGAAAAGCGACGAGCAGATTGTTGAGCTAGCCCTTTCCGGCGACGCGGACGCTTTCGGCGAATTAGTGACGCGCTGGGAGCGCCGTATTTTTGCGTTGTCCTATGGGATATTGGGGCGCGAAGAGGATGCGCGGGACGCAACGCAGGAAACCTTCATCGCGGCGTTCCGGAACTTGGCGGGGTTTCGCGGCGACGCGAAGGTATCATCTTGGTTGCACCGGATCGCGGTTAATCAGTGCATAACCCGGCAACGGCGCGCCAAAGTTCGCGGCGAATCGCCCTTGGAAGACGACAGCGAATTCGGCGGAAAGTACGCGTCATCGATGGATTCACCGGCCATCACCGCGGAAAAGCGCGAACTCTGTTTGACGCTACAGTTGGCCGTGAATGCCCTGCCCGCCGAACTGCGGCAGGTCATAGTGATGAAGGAATTCGAGGAGCTTACGTTTCAAGAGATCTCGGATGCATTGAATGTGCCATTGAGCACGGTTAAGAGCCGGTTATACACGGCCTTGAAACTATTGCGGATGCGATTGGGAAAGTTGGGCACGGCGGAATATGCTTTAGAACGAGCCGGATAGGGAGAGTTTGTGATGTTGATGGGTAGTGAAGAACGATCGTGTGGGCGGGCCGAGGCGCTGGTGACCTACGTGTACGGCGAATTGCCGGAGCCCGAGGCCGTGGCGTTTCGCACGCATGCGGTGAATTGTGCGCAATGTAGCGCGGAGTTGGTCGAGTTTGGCGGCATCCACCGCTCGATGGTCGACTGGCGTGATGCCACATTGGGCCGACTGGCGATGCCGGCGATCGCTCCCGAGGTGTGGATGCCCGCGCCCGTAGTCGAATCCATCGAACCCGCACGGCCGACGTTCTTAGAGAGTATTTTTGGTAGGTTCGCGGGTTCACCGCTTTGGGCGCAGGCCGGTTTGGTAACCGCCGCCCTGGCAGTGGCGGTTTTAGGGATCGCTTATTGGACGTCGAACTCGTCGCCCGCAGGATTCACCGTGGCACAGACGTTTGCAAGTTCTTCGAATTCGATCGCCAGCGAACGGGTCGCGAAATTGGATCGGACGCCGATTCCGGTCAAGGAAGAAGTTGTGGTGGCCAGGCAAGATCAGCCGGTCGTGTCTCAACCGTCCACCGGCCAGCGTCGTAACGTCGAACAACAGGCGCGTAATCGTCATCAACGTCCGGTGATCGTCGAATCCGTGCGTAATCAAGAGTTGGCCTCTTTACTTTTAGAAGCAAGTGACCGGGATGCATCGGTTCCGGGTCTGTCAGATCTATTGACGGATGCGGACCAACCATCGATCAATCCGAATCATTGATCCGTTTTTGTCGCCCTGGTATTTATATGAAACGTAAGTCAATTCGAGCATTTATTTTTATGGCCGGCGCGGTGGGCATTGTTTTGGCGGCAAGTTCTTTTGGACCGGCCACCGTCGCTCAAACAGAACCGCCAAACGGCCCACCACCAAACGAAATGCAGGAAGGCCAAAATCGTCAATTTCCCGAATTGGGCCAGGCACTTAATCTAAGCCGCGAACAACGCCAACAACTTTTTGCCGTAAACCAGCGAACTGCGCCCGAGTTTCGCCAGGCGCGGATGCGCATGCAATTGGCGCAGGAGGAGTTAGACGAAGCGGTTTACAACGATGTCACCGACGAGTCGGTGGTGATCGCCAAGACCAAGGAGTTCATTCAGGCGCAAGGCGAGTTTACGCGCCTTCGGACCATTCGGGAATTTCGCATCCGTCAGATCTTGACGCCGGAACAACTTGCGCGTTTGCGCGAGATTCGCGACCGAGCGCGCAACCGCAATGGAGGCGAACCGGTTCAACCGAACGGCGAACCAATTAATCCGAACGGCGAACGCCGGTTGCAACGCCGAAACAAAGGGGCAACGCCGGATCAGAATTTTCAACCGAAACCGCAGCCGGCAAACCCAGCGCCCGCTAATAACCCGGCGCCGGTAAAACGCCCGTAGTTGGAATCCATTCCTCTTGTCCCCGCGTTGGCCGGTCAACTAACAATTGACCGGCCTTTGCATTTGGATCGAAACGATCGCCGGGAATATCGCGAAACAGGTGGACATGGTGGACCGGTTGGACATTCAACGTTTGTTGAATTTGCGTGAACACCCCAAAAGTTCTACCCCTTCTCCCATTCCCCCTTCCCCCCTTCGCCGGTACAATGACGTCCTAATCTATTCGCCGGAGAAACGAGTGACTGAAGCAAAACCTACCAACCGACTGATCCATGAAACCAGCCCCTACTTGGTGCAACATGCGCACAATCCCGTGGATTGGTATGCGTGGGGCGAGGA
>JBDSEC010000143.1:0-3586 GCA_039920205.1 Pyrinomonadaceae bacterium | reverse complement strand
CTCGTGCTGTCCTGGCGTTGCGTACCATAAAATTCTGCGCGATCGCCGTCGCACTCTTTATAGTTGGCGCCGAGGTCTATATTTTCGTTTTCGTGCGCGGGACCGATGATGTTGCCGGCGGGGTTATGATGGGTGCCTTTATTATTTTCGTTTCCGCCGTCACCGCCACCGCCGCCGCAGTGTTTGAGCGGATCTTTCAGAAGGCCGTGGATATAAAAACTGAGAACGACCTAACTGTCTAAAGATACATGGCAATCATCATTAATATCGACGTCATGTTGGCGAAAAGGAAAATGAGCGTCACGCAACTCGCCGACAAAGTCGGTATTACGATGGCTAACATCTCCGTGTTGAAAAATGGCAAGGCGAAAGCAATTCGGCTGTCAACGTTGGAGGCGATCTGTAGAGCTTTAGAATGTCAGCCCGGAGATATTTTGGAATATGAAGAGCAGCCAAGGGCTCCCGCTTAGGCCTGATCCGCACAGCCTGGCCCGTCCGCCTATTGGCTGGCAGGCACGCACTGTTTTCCAATATTCCAGTGAAGAATCGCAGCGGCTTTAGCGATGGGAAAATGGTGAGGGTGCAATTAAAAGTGCGGTTGGGTCATATCTTGGTGGATTCAACAGATGTTAGCCACATCAGCGTCGTCGTCGACGATCTTGCAGCCGCCGCAGTTAGCCTCACTTAATACTCTTGTCGAAGTGTTCGCGGTAGCCGCGGCTGAGTTTGAGCCAGGTGCCATTGTGCAGGATGACCCGATATTCGCCCCGCGTCCAGGTCTGTAGCTCCTTTACGCGTCGTTTGTTGACGATGGTCGCGCGGTGGATCCGGACAAAGATGTTGGGGTCGAGTTGGGCTTCGATACTGCTGATGGTCTCGCGGACCAGGTAAGAAACGGCTCCAACTTTCAGACGCGCGTAGTTCCCCTCGGCTTCGATCGCATCCACATTCTGGGCCGGCACGAACACGACTTTTTCACCCGTCTTCACGGCGAACCGTTCTAGATACTTCTTGACCCTCTGATCCGCGAGTAACTGTCGGACGCCCAGGGCATTTTCATCGTCTGGACGCTTCAATTGCTTCTTCGCATGATCCAACGCCCGACCAAACCGCTCGCGGTCGAAAGGCTTCATCAGGTAGTCGATGGCATGGAACTCGAAAGCGCGTACGGCATGCTGGTCAAAGGCCGTGACGAAGATGATCAACGGCAGGGGCAAGGGCTCGACCTCGAGCAGGCGCAACACTTCAAATCCGTCCAGATCCGGCATTTGAACGTCCAGAAAGACCAGGTCCGGCCGATCGGTATTTATCGCGTCGATCGCCGCACGACCGCTACTCGCTTCGGCGGCGACCACGAACTCGCGATCGCGCTTGAGCAACTCGCGGATCCGTTCGCGCGCGAGCGGTTCGTCATCAACGATAAGTACTCTGAACTGGGCCATACGATCTAAGCCGCCCGGTCGGCCGGTATTTCTACGGTCGCGATCACGCCGCCGTCGGCCCGATCGGCAATATCCAGCCGGAAATCCCGCCCATAGAATTGCTCCAAACGGGCTCGCGTGTTGCGCAGGCCTAGGCCACCCTCAGGCTGGCGGTTCAGTTCGGCGTTAAGTCCCGGGCCGTTGTCTTCCACTTGCATGATCAATCGGTTTTGCCGGATTAGGGCTCGGATCGCGACGCGGCCGGCGGTGGTCCGCCGCGCGATCCCATGCCGGATCGCGTTTTCCACCAGTGGCTGTAAGATCAGATTCGGGACCCGGACGGCCAGCGCGTCCGGGCCGGCCTCGGTCTCCACAGTTAGACGATCCGCGAACCGTGTGAGTTCGATCTCCAGGTAACATTTCAAGAATTCGAGTTCTTGTTCAAAACTCACGGTTTGCGCGTCCGATCGTTTCAGGGTCAGGCGTAGAAAGTCGCCCAGCCGCGCGATCATCCGATCGGCCGTTTCAATATCTTTATGCAACAGGGCGGAGATCGAATTTAACGTGTTGAAAAGAAAATGCGGGTGGATCTGCATTTTCAAGGCTTGGAGTTGGGCTTGGGCCAATTGGGCGGACAATCGGGCGGCCCGCGCCTCGCCCGCGCGCAGCCCGCGGTAATAACGCAAAGCGTGCGCCACCGCCAAGGTGGCCCAATAAATGGTTAACCCCTGATGAAAATAGTAAATGCTTAACGCGCTGTTCCGAAAATAGATCAGGAACGTTGGACTTCGCGCCAGGTTCGGATAACCGAAGTTCCAACCCACAACGGCCGCCGCCGACAGAACCACAAAAGAGAAGAAGACGCTGAATCCGAGGTGAATGAATAGCTGACGCAACAAATTCGTCCGCAGATCAAATCGCTTCGCTAATCGAAAGACGATCGGCGAGAGCAAACCCCAAGCGTAGAAGTCGGACAGATAACCAAAGACCGTCGTCTTCCAGGAAACGTGGGCGCCATTTTGTAGCGCACCAAGATACGAACTTAGGGCAAATGAAACCCCCAGCGCGGTCCAGGCCAAGAAGCCCAGGCTCCACCGCAACCACCGCCGGTGGCTAACTTTTCCCCAGAACCCTTCTTGATCAGGTACGTCCTGCATGAATCAAACAGTTTAGGTCAAAACCACAAGCAATTCATAGCATTCGGGATCGCCAATATTGACAACCTCACAATAAGGGCGAGGACAAAGAGATTTAGCCGCGGATTTTCACGGATAGGACGGATCTGAGAGGAATGAAAGCAACGCCTTCTTTTCAGATCTGCGTTTACCCGCGTAAATCCGCGGCTAAAAATTCTTAGCCGATCAGAATCTTAACCGAACATGTTGCCCAGATGGTGCGGCGACGTCCTGCGCCACTAACGATGATGGCAGGGAAAAATTTAGCCGCAGATTTTCACGGATAGGACGGATCTGAGAGGAATGAAGCAACCATCTCTTTTTCAGATCCGCGTTTATCCGCGTAAATCCGCGGCTAACAATTCTTAATCGATCAGAATATTATCCGAACATGTTGCCAAGATAATGCGGCAACATCTTGCGCCACCAGGGCCAGTCGTGGTCCACATCGAATCCCCACACATCCAACTTGTGCGGGATACCTTTGGCGCTCAACACACCAGAAAGCTGGCGGCTGCGTTCCGGCGCCTCATACGATCCTTGACCGGTTAAGATCACGATCGAATCGGCCTGGCGCAGATGGTTCAGGAAATAACCGTCTTCCATATTGGGCAGGTACTGCATCGGGTTATTGAAGTAAACATTGCTGTCGTGATAACCCTCCAGATAGCTGCGGATGTCATAGCTGCCGCTCATCGCGATCACGCCGCGGAATTTGTCCGGATGCTTGAAATAACAGTTGGCGGAAAGGAACGCACCCAGGCTCGCACCGGTGGTTACCGGTTTGACCCACTCGCCGCCGCCTTCGTTCTGGATCAGGGGCAGTACTTCGTCCACGATATAACGGTCGTAACGCGAAAGCAGCTCGGCCTTCCAGGCCGGCGACGCTTTATCGTTCAACAAGCTGTATCGATTGACGCTGTTGATCGAATAAGCGCGGACCTTACCGGCATCGATCAGGTGCTTGATCGAATCGACCAAGTAAAATCT
>JBDSEC010000142.1:0-3573 GCA_039920205.1 Pyrinomonadaceae bacterium | reverse complement strand
GCGCGATCGTGGCGGCGCGCAAAGAAGCCGAAGGCTGGTTCGATGTTTCGACGTTGAAGGAACCGTACCGGATCGAAGGAAAGAAGACGCTCGGGTACGAATTGGCCGAGCAACTCAACTGGGAATTACCGGACGTGATCATCTATCCGACCGGCGGCGGAACCGGATTGATCGGGATGTGGAAAGCGTTTGCCGAGATGGAAACGCTCGGGTGGATCGGTGCGAAGCGGCCACGAATGATCACGGTCCAGGCTGCGGGATGCGCGCCGATTGTTACCGCGTTTGAGGCCGGGAAGCGGTTCGCCGATGAATTTCCCAACGCGGCCACGGTCGCATCCGGATTGCGGGTGCCCAAGGCGGTCGGTGATTTCTTGATCATCGATGCGCTGCGCGAATCGAACGGTGACGCGATCGCCGTATCCGACGAGTTGTTGTTAAGCGCGGCGCGCGAGATCGGCGCCAGCGAGGGTTTGTTTGTCGCACCGGAAGGTGCGGCGTGTTTGCCGGCCCTGCGGCGGCTAATTGAAAAGGGAACGTTCCAGCCGGGTGAGCGAGTAGTGCTGTTCAATACCGGCGCCGGAGTTAAGTATTTGGAGGCGTACGGGGCCTAGGGCGTAACGAAAATAGCCCGCGCTGGTCTTTCGTACGAGTCATCATATGAAAATACCAACGCGGGCCGCGGGCCTGATCTATCTAAACCTCTGTCTGTTAGTGGCTGGTGCGTGTTTCGCCGGGGCCGGTGCGGCAAACGGACAGACGATCCAGCATATCGAACAATGGCGTATCAACGACAACGTCATGAATTCACTGGTGACGGTGTTGGTCGCTTCCGACGGGCAATCTACTCCCGTTGGTTCCGGGGTTGTCGTACGCAGTGATGGGTTGATCCTAACCGCCTATCATCTGGTAAAAGGCGCGCCCTCGATCAGCATACGATTGCGTAGCGGCGAAACCTTTGACCGTGCCGAACTGGTCGCCTCGGACGAACGCCGAAACGTAGCGGTCCTGCGCATACCGGCCGCGAACCTCACTTCCCTGGCAACATATTTGTTGGAGGAAGGCGTCGTTGGCTCGAGCGTCTTACTTCTATCCAACAACGCCGTTGCTGCGGCTGAGTCGGGGACCGGAATGTTGAGCTCGGTGGCCTTGGCGGACGAGATACCCGGAGCCGGCACGGGTTACCGTATACTGAAATTCACCTCGCAATATTCCGACGGACAAATCGGCGGCATGTTGATCGACTCAAAAGGCGGCCCGATCGGGCTGTTGGCGCCCGCGCCGAATGCGCAGAGCCAAAATTACGCCGTGCCGTTGACTAGCCTCGTCGGGCTGACGCGTTCGATCGGTTTCATTCAATCTCCGCCGGTGACAAACACCTACAGCCAAACGACACCGTATCCGATCCTGCAAAGTTCGGTTGCGGTACCACAGCGACCGGTCACTCCGTTGTCGGCCCGTGGGCCGGGTTCAGTCGTGATCAAATCGGCGCGGCCGATCGATATTCTAACGACGGCGAAAACCATCTTCGTGACTAGTTACACCGAGAATTTCGAACCGGATCAGTTGGTCAACGAACTCTCGAAGAAATCCGAGATGGCTGACTGGGGTTTGTCGTTCGTGGACGATCGCGACGTAGCCGATCTGGTCCTTACCCTGGATCACGTTCTGTTCACCTGGAAATTTACTTTTAAATTGGCCGACCAACGGAGCGGAGTGATCGTGGCGTCGGGCGACGTGATCATCTGGGACGGCAACCTGGGTTCACCGCAGATGGCAAAGCGGGTAATTGAAAAATTGACCAAGGTCTATGCGCAGAAGCCAACGGTGGAACCGGCCAAGAAATCGGCGGTGGCCCCGGCAGCGGGCAAGGATCAGAAATGAAGGACGTAGCGATCATGGAGTTTTCTGAGGAACCGAGCCTGCGGTATCCCGCGCAGACCATTCGGCGAGTGCTGGTGATCGTCACCGCGATCAATTTGGTCGGAATGGCTTGCCTGTGGGCGTCGCTACAATCGCCAATGGCGACCAGGGCCGACGTAACGGGCGGCCCGGATGCGATGTACCTATTGGAATCGGTCGGCTTTGCCCTGATGTTGCCGGGTATTTTCTTCGCGTCGCTGACTTTATTGCTGGCGCGTTTCTTTGGTTGGAATGAAGGCACGACCTGTGCGGTCTGGTATATCAGCGGCGGACTGATTAATCTATTGATAGCGCGGACCGCCGGCGACAAACTTTTGGCGGAGTAGGGAACTTATGAATCGAATCATTACGACTTTATTTTTTGTGATCTTAACGGTGGCAGCAGTATCGGCCCAAACGGTGAAGTCGGTGGCGGTCTCGCCGACCCAATTGTCCGAAACGGATCGGGTGCGGTTTGATGCCATTCGCGCCGAAGGGTTTACGGCGCTCTACAATCTGGACTATCCGCTGGCGCGGAAGAAATTTCGCGAAATGATGACGGTATTCCCGAACCATCCAGCCGGACCGCAATTCCTGGCGACAGCGATCTGGACCGAGACGCTGAACAGATCGCGCCGGCTGTCGGCGTCCCTCTACGGCTCCGATTCGTTTTTCGAAAGTGCTGAAGATAAACCCGACCCGGCCGTAGTGACCGAGTTCAAGGATCTGATCCGAACCTCGATCAATATTTCTAAAGCGCGATTAAAAGTCGATCCGAAGGATACCGAAGCGCTTTATAACCTGGGCGCGGCCGAAGGGTTGCGCGCGGCGTTCGCCGTGGCGGTCGAGCGCCGCTTCATGGGCGCGTTGGGTGATGCGTCCAGCAGTGTCGATCGTCACCGGGAAGTTATCAAGCTTGATCCATCCAACCACGACGCGGAATTGACCATGGGCCTATACGATTACGTCGTCGGTTCGTTGCCGTTGCCGGTCAAGATCATTGCCAGCATTGGCGGCTATCGAGGATCGAAGAAACGCGGCATCGCGACTTTGGAACGGGTTGCGGTCGAGGCGAAGTGGAACAATGACAATGCGCGGTCGGTTCTGATCATTTTGTACAAACGCGAGAATCGATTCGCTGACGCGTTGGCCGTGTCGCGCGCGCTTTCAGAAAAGTATCCGCGCAACTATTTGTTCAAGCTCGAGACCGCCGATGCCCTGAGCGTGCTGGCGGTGCAAGCCCGGGCGACAGGCGATTCGGCCGCGACGGAATCGTACGAACGCCAAGCATTTGCCGTTTTCGACGGGTTGCTGCAAACCGATCGAACCACCAAGGACAAGGTCGCTGCCGGGTCCGATTTCATTCACTTTCGATACGGCGATATTCTGCTGACGGCGGGCAAACCCGACCGCGCCGCTAAGGAATATCTGGCCGCTGCGAACACGCCGGGTGCAGATCGCGATCTGGTGACCTTGGCCCACTTGAATAGTGGGCAGGCCTTGGACCTAAGCGGAAAGCGAGATGAGGCGCTGACTCAATATCGTGCCGTCCTGACCCGGCCGGATATCTACGAAGCGCACGAACAGGCTAAACAGGGATTGAAGTCCCCCTACCGGCCAAGGTCGTCGGCGAAGGGCGCGGAGGAGTAGTTTTCGGTTACCCTCCTTATTGTT
>JBDSEC010000141.1:0-4156 GCA_039920205.1 Pyrinomonadaceae bacterium | reverse complement strand
TCAAGCGTCTATCTATTCAATGATCTTTTTGACCTAAAGCACGACCGCGCACATCCGACCAAAGGAAAGCGTCCGCTCGCGTCCGGAGCATTGCCCATTTCGGCGGGTATGGGGTTGGCGATCGCTTTGTTGCTGATCAGCCTGGTCCCGGCATTCTTCTTGCCCTTAAAGTTCTGGTTGATTCCGGCGTTTTATGTCGGCCTGAATCTTCTCTATTCGGCGCGGCTAAAGCGGGTTCCGATCATCGACGTATTTGTGCTGACCTCGTTTTACGTGATGCGTCTGGTCGCAGGCGGATTGGTTACCGATATCCCCTTGTCGCCCTGGCTGAAGCTGTTCTCATTTTTCCTATTCCTGAGTCTGGCATTCCTTAAACGCCAAACCGAATCGGCGACCGTCTTTGCGGCCGCCGGGGAAGAGATCGCCGGCCGCGGCTATACCCAGAGCGATGTGCGTCTGCTAATCACGTTCGGTTCCATCAGCGGTTTGCTCGCCGGACTGGTCTTTTCGCTCTATCTATTTCAGGCCGAGACGGTAAAGTCCTATTCGAAACCCGAGATACTTTGGCTGATCAGCCCGATATTCCTATTGTGGATGAGCCGTTTGTGGTTCCGCGCCGGCCGCGGCGAGGTGCAAGGCGATCCGGTCAAATTCTTGATGATGGATTGGGAGAGCTTGGCCTTTTTCGCGATCGTGGGCTTGATCGGCGTCGCTTCGATCTAAGAATTTTATCCGGAGGTAACAGTGAAAACAGAGAAAGGGTGCGGGCTCGTTCAAGATCCGTGGACCTCTTCGCTCAGTTCCCTCCGTGTCCTCCGGTTAGATCCGTCTTTTATACCGCGAGGTCGAATAATAGTACCTCGGCCCCATTGACACCCGTTAGGGTCAGAGCGGCTTCATCGCTTATCGCCGCGCCGTCGCCCGGCCCTAACAATTGCCCATTTAATTCAACCGAACCGCGCGCGACTTGCAGCCAGGCTTTGCGGCCCGTCGCCAATTCATGTTTGACGGCTGAACCGTCATCCAGCACGGTAGCAAAAAGGCGTGCGCCCTGGTGGATCGTGACTGATCCATCGACGCCGTTGGGCGAACCGATCAGGCGCAATCGGTTACGTTTGTCTTCATCGTTGAACCGCTTCTCTTCGTAGCTCGGCTCGATGCCATTCTCGGCCGGCATGATCCAGATCTGTAACAGATGAACGGGCTCGTCCGCGGACGCGTTCGCCTCGCTATGACGTACGCCGGTGCCGGCGCTCATTCGCTGTACATCACCCGGTCGAATGACCGATGCGTTTCCCATACTGTCGCTATGTTTCAGCCCGCCGCTAAGCACGTACGTGATGATCTCCATATCGCGGTGGCCATGCAGCGGAAACCCGCCGCCCGCGTTGACCACGTCTTCGTTGATCACGCGCAGATCGCTGAAACCCATATTCTGCGGGTCGTAATAATCGCCAAAAGAAAAAGTGTGATAAGTATCCAGCCAGCCAAAATCGAAATGGCCGCGCTCGCTTGCTTTGCGAATTTGTATCATTGGTTTCCTCCTAAATCGTCCGACAGACTGTTAGTCTGTCGATCGCAACTGTCCCAAAAGTCTAATTAAAAATAACCCGGCCACCTGCGCAACTCGCCTCAACAGGTTAGCAACCGGTCGTACCTTTAAACCATTGTCTTAGTTTCGTGTTGCAACACATAGTTGGTCAAAAAAAAGCCGATCGTTATTCCGGCGTCGCATAGATCCGCCCGCACAATTCCGATAGCGTCCGGCAATCCGTGGCGGTCAGCCGGTCAGCAATATCCTTATGCCCGTCTTCCAATTGCGGATTCAAGCGTTCCAACAGCTGGATCCCCTTCCGCGTAACGCGCGTCACTGATTGACGCCGATCTTCATCGCCGCGCCCGCGTTCGACCAAGCCCTGCTTCTCCAACCGATCGACCAACCGCGTAATGTCGGGGGCCCGTTCGATCATACGCACCGCGATCTCGCAGCGCGGATGTCCGGCCGGGTAAACTCCCTTTAGAATGCGCAGCACGTTATACTGACCGCGCGTCAGACCGTGCGCTTCGCAAATGGTTTGCGCCATGGTTTGCAGATGATCCGCTGCGACCAACAGGTTCAAAAAAGCTTCCTGGGCCGGGCTGGCAAACCGTTCCTGCTTGATCCTGTTTCGCAATCCATCACCCATCGATATATGTTATAACACAGAATAATGCGTGTCGCAACACAAAAAAGCCTGGCAGCAGGAAGGTCCGTTCCAAGTCCCGGGTCGCGCGCCACCTACTTATCCGATATCGACTGCCAGACCTCGCCTAACGAAACAGCTCGGGGTTCGATCTTCTGCGCGAAAAACCCGGCGAGCGTGAAGCAAATAAGCGCGAGAATGGCGGGAATTAACGTTTTGCGAAGGACCGTCTTGATCCAGTGACGACCCTGAGCGTCCTTGACCGATCGATACAAACCTGCGGCCAGCAGGCTGTCCACCAGCACCTCGGCGAGTAGGACCGGCGCGATATAGATCACATAGAAAATCGCGATCAATCCAGCGAGTAGCGCAATTATTGCCAGGACTACCCAGATGCCTTCATCCAGATCGAGGCCGATGTCCGGAAGGTCTATACCGGAATCACGGCTGCCTCCTCTTCCGCCGCCACTCGACAGTTGCGCCGGTTGATTATCTCCCTCCCAACCGCCACCGCCGCCCGGGAGTTCGATACCGCTGCCAACATCCACGACATCCAGGGCGTCGAGTTCATTGAGACCGTTTCTCTGCAGCCAGAGCCATAATCCGATAAATAATGTGAACCCGCCGTAGCCGACGGCGATCGCGAGGGGATAGCGGATGACCATTTGCGTCACGCCCAGGTGGAGCAAACTGAATGATGTCAAGAATACCGTCACGCCGGTGAGCCCAAGAATAAGCATTACCTGAATGCGCGGGAATTGCCGGCTCACTCTCTCAAGCGCGTTGTCGTATATCTTTTGGCGCGCGTTCCAATACATAACATTTTCTACGTCGGTTTTTATGTTGCGGTTCCAGTCATAATTGCGATCGTTTTGTAAGTACATTGATCAAAGTGATTGGTCAGTGAAACCGGCCGTCAACGCGGATTGCCCTAGACCACAAGCAAAAAACAACGTGGCGATGCCGGCAAGTACCGGCAAGGCCACGTTGAATACGACTACGTTCAACAGCGAGCGCGTAGTATCCGCGGTAATCCCAGTTTACGTTTGCTCGCTAAAGCTGATGTTCGGCAATAATTTCTTTAAAGACTCGGCACCCGCCGGGGTGATCTTGGAACCGGTGGTTAGCAGTACCGCCAGCGAAGGCAATCGTTCCAAGTACTTTAACCCAGCATCCGAGATCGCCGTCTGAAACAAGCTGATCTTTCGGACCTTGGCTAGGTTCTTCAGATTCTTCAACCCGTCGTCGCTGATCTTGGTTCCACCCAGCAATAGCGTGTCCAACTGCCGGAGTCCTTTTAACTTCGCCAATCCGTTATCGGTCAGATTTGTGCGGAAAAGGTTCAAGAACGTTAGCTTCTTCAAGTTCTTGAGGTGGGCCGCGCCCGCATCGCCGATAGTCGTTAAGCGCAGGTCAAGCGTTTGCAGATCGTGCAGCGATTCCAAATTCACCAGGTCCGCGTCGCTGACTTTCGTGCCATGCAGATCAACCTTTATCACCAAGTGTGTTGCCGCGTCATACTCGACCTTGCCGCCCAGTTGCTCGATGGCCGCAACCGCGCGCACTTGCTTTGAATTCGCCTGCGCCTCGATCTGCAAGACCGCCGCGAGGACGAGGAATACAATTGATAGTAACTTTTTCATGATGCCTGACTCCTATTAATTACGATGAACATTGCCGAGTTGGCCCTCAAATGCAGAAAACTTGAAGGGCCGCACCGCCGGATTGGGGAGGACAGAAATAATGATCACGCAAATTATGCGGCACTTCGCGTTCAAATGCCAAGGAGATTTGTAATGAGGTCCATTTATTTGACCGACGGTACCGAGGACAGGTGCCGCCGCTCTGCGATCGCCGTTGTCTTGCTGATGTTCCTGTCGTCGCTCGGAAACGCCCAAACGTTTGATCGCCGGATCGCTGCGATCGACCGAGTGGTAAAGCAGGTGAATGAACAGATCGCGCAAAGCGATAAC
>JBDSEC010000140.1:0-11997 GCA_039920205.1 Pyrinomonadaceae bacterium | reverse complement strand
GGATCTGGTGATAGGCCGGCCAGATGTAGTCAAAGAACTGGATCTCGACCACCGGCTTTAATCCGCGCGTCGCCATCCCGATGGCGCGGCCGACGATGTTGGCTTCGGCCAGCGGCGAATTAAATACCCGGACCGGCCCGAACTTGCGTTGCAGGTTGGCGGTCACCTTGAAAACGCCGCCTTTGCCTTTGACAGCTTCCAGGTTTTCCTCGCGCGAGCAATCCGCGACGTCCTCGCCAAAGACCACGATACGCGGGTCGCGTTCCATTTCGACGTGCAAGCAACGGTTGATCAGATCGACCATCGTGCCCGGATTGCCCGAAAGTTCCGCGCCGGTTTCGGTATCGAACTGCGCGCTCTTAGGATCAACATCCGGCGAAAAAACGAACTGCGTGGCGGTGTCAGCTTCCGGTTGCGGTTGGGCCAACGCCAGATCCCCTGCTTCGGTGACCAAATGGTCGACCGCATCCTTCAACGATTGCAACTCTTCGGCCGAGGCGATCCCTTCACCGACGAGCAACGCGCCGAATTTCTTGATCGGATCACGTTCGGCATCCGCCACACGTTCGGCTTCGGAACGGTAAAGCTTTTCGTCGTCGGACAACGAGTGCGAATACGGCCGGATCACCTGGGCATGCACAAAGGCCGGGCCGCGCCGTTCGCGGCAATATTGCACCGCGCGCTGCATTACTTCCAACGATTCGATCGGATCGGTCCCATCGCATCGCTGCAAATACATATTCGGGAAGTTTTCCACCAGGCGCGAAATGTCGCCACCGGCGGTTTGTACTTCGACCGGGACGCTGATGGCGTAGCCGTTATCTTCGATCAAGAACACCACCGGCAACTTCAGATTGCACGCGGTGTTCAGTGCTTCCCAAAACTCGCCCTCGCTAGTCGTGCCGTCGCCGGACGAGCAATAGACAACTTCGTCACCTTTAAAACCTTCGACCTTATCCTTCAATTCCTCTAACAGACTGCCGCGATAACTGGCCTCGGCACAACCAACGGCCTGCAGGAACTGCGTGCCCGTCGGCGACGATTGCGAAACGATATTCAGCGCCTTGTGACCCCAATGCGACGGCATCTGCCGGCCGTGCGAGTTCGGATCGGCGGCCGCACCGACGGCGGACAGCAACTGCTCGTACGGCGTCATCCCCAACTGCAAACACAAGGCGCGGTCGCGATAATAGGGATAGAACCAGTCATAGGCCGGCTTCATCGCCATCCCGGCCGCGGTCAATATCGCTTCGTGACCGGCGCCGCTGATCTGAAAAAAGATCTTGTTCTGGCCCTTTAATTGGATCTCTTTGTCGTCGATCCGCCGCGAAAGATACATGGTGCGAAAAATTTCGACCATCGTTTCGCGGCTTAAGCCGTGGTAGGTTTCCGTCTGCAATTGGGTCGCCATCGGTCATGGCCTCCTGCTAACAATAATCAATTCAATATTTTAATCGTCAGAGTAGTCCATCTCCAACGTCATCTGATAATCCGAAGCCATCGACGGATGGCCATGGGCCTGGGAAACTGCAATGCCTTTTTCAAAACAGGCGCGGGCCTGTTCGCGTTGGTCTAGCTTTTCATGGGCCCGGGCTAACATGCCGTAGGCCGCGCCTTCGTCATCCGCCCGCTGTAAATACTCTTCCAACGCGGTGACGGCATCGCCGTACTGCTCGGCCTTCAAATATTCATTGGCCAGGCCAAACCGGACCATCGTATTGTCGGGGTCGGTTTCCAACATCTGCCGGAACACGTCAATTCTTGATACTGCCATAAGTTTAGTTTATCAGAAAGAACTAAGCCACAGAGGTCACCGAGGACACAGAGAGTTGGGGACCAATTCCGGATTCACCTTTGACTTCGGGCCGACAACTTTTGATTTACGATCGCCTTTTCTCTGTGCTCTCGGTGAACTCTGTGGCTATGCTTTCTTAGACTCGGCTTAAGAAATTTTCCAGTACGAATATCTTGCGCATGCGAAAGCGCAGCGGGCTTTCCACGATGGAGATCGCTTTTAGATTTTCTAACTCACCGACGAAATAGGGATCGCCGCAGGGCGGGATCTCCTTGAGCCAATTCGGCGGTGGTTGTCCTAGTTCATCGCAAAGGGACTCGGCCGTCGAAGCCAATAGCGCATCTGTTCTTTCGTCACTTAATTCAAATGGTTCCGCGATCGCCCGCATGTCCTGGCGGCTACGAAAACTGTCAACAAAGTTCATCACGTTCACGCACCACTCGGAAGGGTCGCGTTCGATCAGTTCTTTTGTTTCCTTCAGTGTGATCACTGCTTTTGCTCAAAGATCTCTTCCAATAAGTACTGGGTGACCGGTTTGATCTGCTTATGCGGATAATACTTCTCTACAATAGCTATCGCTTCACCTACCGTTGCCAAATTCAATTTCGCGATCAAGAACTCAATGTCGCGCCGGTCATTAGTGTTAGCGCGAGCGGCCAACGATTTCATCGCCAACAAATAATCGGGCGTTGGTATGAAAACTTTCAAATGCGAAAGATCAATCAACACCTCGCGTTCGTGCGGCACCAGAAACATTTTAACCGCGTTGTTCAACCAATCCTTCTCTAAGCCGTGCCTTTCGGCAATTCGCCCGGCCGCGGTTGTGATCTGTTTCACCGGTTCAAAGATTGCGTCAACATACTTCGTTGCCGGACGCGCGTTATAGGCCAAACACATCACCGCGCCGCCGTACATACAGATCTCGCCCTTAACGTCGATGGCACGGAGTTCGTCGTTCAACTCAGTTAGATATTGTTTGATCTCTCCGGTTTCCATAGGTGCAGATCAAGAATTGCACCACAGAGTTCACAGAGATCACAGAGAGGGGGAATAGAATTTGGCGATTTGGTCATTGAGTCATTGGGTCATGGTGAAAAAAATTGGCTGGTTTCGGTTAACCATATGTCGGGAGGGCCAAAACCAATCGTCCTTCGCAACAATGACTCAATGATTCAATGTCCGTATTCCTAAAATATCTCTTTGCTCTCTGTGCTCTCCGTGGTGCAAACTCCTATTTCCCGCCAATCAATAGCTTCGCGATCGTTTGCAGTTGCATGTTCGACGTGCCCTCATAGATGGCCCCGATCTTGGAATCGCGCCAAAATTTTTCGACCGGGTAATCCTTGACATAACCGTACCCACCGTATAGTTCGATCGCCTTGGAGGAAATTCTCTCGGCCGCCCGCGAAGAAAAGAGCTTGGCCATCGCGGCTTCCTTCACGAAATTCTTGCCCGCGTCTTTCAAGCGCGCCGCGTTGTAAACCATTAAACGCGCGGCCTCGAGTTCCGTAGCCATTTCCGCCAACTGAAATTGGATCCCCTGAAAGCTCTGGATCTTCTTGCCGAACTGTTCCCGCTCTCCGGTATATTTCAACGCGGCTTCCAGGGCGCCCGCGGCGATACCGATCATCTGCGCGCCGATCCCGATACGTCCCTCGTTCAAGGTTTCGATTGAGGCCTTGTATCCCTGGCCCACCTTGCCCAACACGTTCTCTTTCGGCACGACACAATCTTCCAAGATCAACTCGGTCGTGGATGACGCGCGGATGCCCAGCTTGTCTTCTTTCTTTCCGACGGAAAATCCGGAAAAGCTTTTCTCGACAATAAATGCGGTGATGCCGCGATAACCGGCCGCGGGATTCACGTTGGCGAACAGCACGAAGATCTCGGCCTCGTTGCCATTGGTGATCCACATCTTGCGGCCGTTCAAGACGTAGTTGTCCCCGTCCTCGACCGCGCGGGTCATCAAGGCGAACGCGTCCGATCCGGAGCCCGCTTCGCTCAATGCATAGGCGCCGACTTTCGAAGCAGCCAATTGCGTAAGGTATTTCTTCTTTTGCTCGGCCGTACCCCAACGCATGAACGCATTGTTGACCAGAGTGTTTTGCACGTCCACGAAGACGCCCACTGAGGCATCCACGCGAGACAGTTCTTCGACCCCCAAAATGGCGGTAAAGAACGTCGCACCCACGCCGCCGAACTCTTCGGGCGTTTCGATGCCCATTAAGCCGAGATCGAAACAGGCGCGGATCAGTTCCGGATCAAGTTTCGCCTGTTCTTCCATCGCGGCAACGCGTGGGCGCAGTTCGCCTTCGGCAAATTCGCGAATGCTGGCGCGGAACTGCACCTCGTCTTCGGTCAGTTCGGTTAACGGAGCGTTGGTTTTACTTGCGGTTTGATTCATTACAATGCCGGGTAGCTAAAAACGTCGTGGGAAAATTAAGGTTCATCATAATCAACCGGCATAGCAAAAGGCAAAGCTCGCTCTTGTTCCTGGTCGCCGCCCAGGAAAAGGCGAGGGCGGCCGTCCGCCATCGCAGTGCTTATAGTTCAGCGAAATTGCCGGATGGTGGGTCGCGAACGCAGGCACATATTATTCAGGTCAGCCGTGGTTGCGCCCGCGCCTTTGGTCGTTGTTACTTGAAATCTCGGATAAGCACCACATTGCTGAGCGTCTGTCCGCGCGAAAGGATCAGGCGCTGACCGTCGCGGGAAAAGGCGTAATTGAAGATGATCTCAGTCTTAAAATTCGTGAGCTGACGGGGCGGGCCCCCCGCGAGAGGTTGTTTCCAGAGATTGCTCACATAGCTCTCTGAATCGCGAAAAATGAAGGACTGTCCGTCGGGCGTCCAGCGCGCCCGTAGGTAAGACCACGAGAACGGGACTACGTTGAAGGTCTTGAGGGGCGCCCCACCCGTTGCCGGGATAACGGCGATGCTGCCATTCTGGGCCACGCTCTCGCTGGGTATGATGCAAGAGATGGACCTGCCGTCCGGCGAGAAACTGGGCGCGAAGCACTCGTAGTCGGTCAACTGCACTGGCGTCCCGCCATCGATCGACACTTTCCAGACCGTCGTCTTCTCGTTTTGCGACCAGGCATAGACGACCCATCGACCGTCCGGTGAAGAGTCGGGCATGCTGCTCTGCGCCGCGCCGAAAGTTAATTGCTGTGGGCTTGAACCGTCCCGATCCGCGCGGAAGATGTGGCTGCCGCCGCCACGATCAGAAGTGAAAACCAGATAGCGACCGTCGGGCGTTGCCGCGATCTCCCGGTCTAGGAACGAATCCGCCGTCAACGGCCGGACTTCCGTGCCATCCTCTTTAACCGTCCAGAGGTCATAATCGCCACCGTCGCGTGCCACATAAACGATGCGCCCGTCGGGAAGTCCGGCCAGGCCGCGTCTCCCGTCGTAGTCACCGGTCGTCAATCGAATGGCTTGGCCGGCATCCCCGTCCGCGCCGACCATCCAGAGTTGCGCCGAACTTTCGTAACTGTCTGCGACTAACGCGCTAGAATCCGACGTGATGCCGAGACCATAGTTGCCTAAGCCCTGCACTCCACTAGTTATGCGCC
This sequence comes from Pyrinomonadaceae bacterium, assembly GCA_039920205.1. Classification (GTDB taxonomy): domain Bacteria; phylum Acidobacteriota; class Blastocatellia; order Pyrinomonadales; family Pyrinomonadaceae; genus JBDSEC01. Next base: position 6,628 of record JBDSEC010000140.1, on the reverse strand, counting down.
GCACTACGCCTTCGGGATAAGAGAGGTAATACAACTGATTGCCGGTGCGGAGACGAAAGCCAATAACCATCAGTCCGCGACCATCGGGCATCCAAGCCAAATTTCCGATGCCGGCCCAGTGCTCGTCTGTTAAAGGCTTTATCGCGCCGCCGGCGATCTCAATGCCATAAATGGTCTCAGCCTCGCCGCTGTCGTCACGCTTCGTTACGGAGGGATCAGGGACGAAGGCGATCATTCGTCCGTCGGGTGACCACGCGGGTATGCCGGTATATGCCACATCGTCATAGGGACGTGTCAGGAGTGTCTGCTCAATCGTTCCGTCCAGCGGCGCGATCATCAGGCTCAACAGTTTGCGCGCGGGGTCGTAGCGGTAAAAAGTTACGCGACGCCCGTCGGGCGAGAGGCTGAACATCGAGCTGATGTCTCCCAGTAGTCGCGTGGTTGGCCCGCCGAGCGCGGGTATGCGATAGAGCGCGCCCTTCGGATCGCGCTTGTCAAAGACGGTGTAGTAAATGAGCGTGCTGTCGGGCGAAAACCCAGTTCCGCCGAAGATCCGTTCACCGGGATCCAGGAGACGTATTTCATGGTTCGCGCCCATTTGACGGACGTAGAGACTTCCGGTACCGGCCTCGTTATCCACCGCCGAGTAGTTCTGAACGTAAGCGATCAGCTTTCCGTCCGGCGAGATGGCGGCTGCCCCCGACTTCCCGGAATTGGTCACGCGAGTGATCGTCATCTCGCGCTGGGTTTTAGGCGGAGGGTCGCTCCGCAAATAGCGGTACACTGCGAAAACGCCCGCGGCGGCTACCACGATCAGAGCAGCCACAACGAGCACTACAATTACCCGATTTGGCCCCCGCCTCGTCGTCGCTACGATCTGCGTCACGTCGGGCGCCACAGTGGACGGGCTCGTTCGATGGGTTTCGGCTGACACCGACCTCATCTCCGGCGCAGGCGTCGCTACCATCAGATCTACTTCTTCGTCACGCCACTCCTTGACCCTCGCCACAAAGCGATAGCCACGACGCTGAATGGTCTTGATGTATTGCGGCGCTTTTCGGTCGTCGCCTAACGCGTGTCGGAGGATCGAGATGTTATCGGCGAGGTTATTCTCTTCGACGATGGCGTCCGGCCAGACCGCTTTCATCAACTCATCTTTGGATAAGGTTTGGCCAGGGTGGTCAATAAGCAAGACGAGGAGTTGGAAAGTCTTGGGAGTGAGGGGGATCTCTACCCCGTCACGCCAAAGTTGATAGCCGGCGCTGTCTATCCGGAAGGGACCAAACTCGTAAAAACCTTTGTTATTCCCTTTCATCAAGCCTTCCGAGAACTTTCCTAGAGATTTCCGAGACCTACCCGAGGACTTTCTTACAGTTGGGAGAGTAACGTCGGCTTCGATGATTAACGCACTGCCGATTTCACGCGTGCCGTCTGCGGCTTATTTTAGCTAAAGGTCCTAGCCGCGGCAATGTTGAACTGACCTATAGATGACAAATATGAAAGGCCACCAGCTGCTGCCAGGCCAATAACCGTACATTCACAATTATCCGGACGGCTTTCCCGTCGAGGTTTGATCTTGGTGACCTGGCTGTCGCTGCTTTTCGGAGCAGAGTCAGTGATCACCCAATTGAAAGATGGCACGTTGCCGGATGTCCGCTGGTGCAAAGTGAAATTAGTCAACGTGAAAAAACCCTGGCGGTGGTTCTTAGGCCGAGATCAAAGTGCAAAAGGAAAGCCCGATGACGACAAGAATCGCTTTTATGTTGGTTGGTCTATTGCTCGCAACGCCGTGTCTCGCGGTGGCGAGCGTTGATAATTACGGTTCCAGATCAACCGATCCGGGCGTTTCTGCCACCCCCACACCCGAAAGGATGCCGGATCTCATTGTCCAAGAGATCGGCTTTGAACAGTCGCCTTCGAAGATTCGGGTACGGTTCATAAATCAGGGAAACAGCTCATCGTCGAGTTGTTATCTCGCGCTACAAAGCCTGGCTGGAGACTATCCGGCGTTGGGAACCGAGCAGAGAGTTTGGACGACACAGATCCCGGCGCTGGCCGCAGGTAAAGGATCATCAAGCGTGATTGATGTCTCTCCTTTGAAGCAGGTGAACGGGCCCTGGCGCGCAACGATCGATCGCTCGAATGAAGTAAAGGAATCGAACGAGAACAACAACTTCTTGATCTATCCCGTGCGCAATCCCGGACCCTTGCCTCCGCGCCGCCGTCTTGCCGATCTTTGGATATATCGCTTTTGTCTCACCGACTCCTACCCGGGAAGCGTTGCGGTCGGGCTAGCTAACAAAGGCGGATACGCGCGGCGAGACGAACCGGTGCAGCCGCCCACACTGACGCCTTAGAAAAGGAAGAAGACCGATGAAAACACCACAGGTTCAACCGAAAGTAAGCCTATTCCAGGATCCAGCAACTGCCGTGAAGGTCATGCTGATCCTCGTTCTCGTCGCTCAATCAACGGCTCTGGGGCAAGGTAGAGGCTCGGCGCTCGCTCAAAAGATCACGCCGAAGGAGGCGATCGGAAATCCGAGCGGACCGAGCGCAGGTCTCACTCCACTTTTCTCCGCTTTGAGCTCCGATGTGGTAACGGGTGATGCTAACTCTGACCACCCGGAGATATCTGCGGTGGCCATACCCCGGGGTGGCGCCTGCGGCGGCGGCACAGTGTTGAAGTCGCGAACTTCGCGGTTGATCATTTCCGTCGGACGCGACCTGAACGGGACGGCGAACGTATTTGCTCTCTGGTCGTACCTTACGCAGGGACTAAATCCCGACCCTTTGTCGGGCGGCCAAGCGTCGGATCTGACGCCCAAGCTGAATGAAGCGCTGTCGACCGATTCCAAGTATTTCCCCGGCACGGATAATCAGTTCGTGCGCACCTCGAACGGCGATCTGATCGCGGCCCGGATGTCTTATATCGAGCGGAGTGCGGCCCCCTATTGGAACGGCATTTCCGGTGGCCGCGTCGGACTCCTGACCGTGCGATCCAAGGACTGTGGCGCGACCTGGGAGTTCAACGGCTTTTTAGACCCGGCGAAGATAACCCTGAAATTCAACAACCAAAACTTTCCCGGTGTCGGCGCTTACCCGCAGAAGATCTGGACTGACACAACCAAAACCAGCTCGCAACTGGTTCAGGGCGGCGGCGACCGGCACGAGTTTTACGCCGACCCGTGGGACAGCCAATCTGTTTATGCGACGTTGTGGTTTGGCGGCAACAACGACCGAACCAACAGCCTAGCAGCGGTAAACCCGTCGCAGCCGCCAGTCTTTAACGCGCTGATCTTCGGATCTACTGATGGGGGCAAGACCTGGGGCAGCGAGCCGATCAAGATGTTTGACAGTAACCCCATCCCTCTCGCGATGACCACCACCCGCGCCCGACGGCTCTTCTTGTTCAACTGCGTCAATTCGACGCCCACCCTCCACTATGTGAAGGATGGAAAGTATATCCAGAGTTGGCCGGTGTTTCACGGTGACGCGAGGAATCCGGAAAATGCTTGCGCTGCCGACCTAAGGACCCAGGCGGAGACCGCTCAACTGACGGCTCCCGGATACCTTTCGCGTGTGATTCAAGATGTCTCGATCTCGCGCGTGGAAGGCAGCGGCGTTCGCGACACCGTGCGCGTAGTCTATCCAGCCGTGCGGGCCGGGCGAAGAATCGCGCACGTCGTGGTCGTTCGTATTCAAGAGTCGGCTAAGCTTGATGTAGATCAGTTTGGCAATCCAAAGAAGACCGGAACCATGCTGGCTATGAGCAAGCTTCATGAAGAAACGCTGGTGGCCGAAAGCCCAACGGGCAATATCATCTACCCCACCTTCATCGAGACCGACCGCGTAGATCTTCCCAAAAACTCAACGACGAACACCGCCGTATTGTATTGGTACGAAACGGGCAATGTTCCCGTGAACCCGGGAAAACCGGCCGTCGTGGGACTGTTCACGCGTTATTCAGTATTTCGCGACGGCGGGCCCGTTCCGGGCGGCGCTGGATCACCCGCACAAGACCTCTCGGTAACCAAAGGCGCTCGCCGATATTGGTCTCCGCTCAACAATGAATTCGTCGGCGATTATATGCGGGGTGCATTTATTTTCGACGGCAAACTGCGTTTCATCGCTCAATGGCCCGAGCGGGATTCCGGCAAGCATCTCAGAATTCGATACAACATCGTCTCGGTCGAGCCCTGAATGGCGCTTTCATTTCCGACTGATCTTTTGCATGAAATGTTAGCACTTGAAGAGGGCCATCCACTCTGTGGAACAGGAACAAGAAAACGGATGGCGAGGCCCCGGCTACTGTCACCGATGGTCTAGGAAAGGAAGAAACCGATGAACCGATCACTGATCCAGTCCAAATTAAGTCTATTCATGTTTGCAGTTCTAGCCCTGCTTTTCTTCGCCCCGGTTCGAAGCGTTGAGGCACAGGCGCTGCCCGGGTCACCGCTGCTGGCTATTTCAGCTCCAAGCATAACCACCGGCGCGTCAACCGCCACCTCGCCCGGACCGATTCCGGCCCGCACACCCGATCGGCCCGATCTGATCGTCAAGGAGGTCGCGTTTGATCCGTCTCCTTCAAGAATTCGCGTGCGCGTCTTTAATCAGGGAACCGGTGCATCCGCTAGTTGTTATCTCGCGTTGCAGAGCCTGGTCCGCAGCGATCCTTCACTAGCAACGAAGCAACGGGTTTGGACCATCCCGATTCCCGCTTTAGACGCGGGCAAGGGATTTTCAAACGTGATCGATGTCGCCCCGCTTGCGCAAACCCATGGTCCCTGGCGAGCAACCGTCGATCGCTCGAACACGGTGGTTGAGTCGAACGAAAACAACAACACCTTGACCTACCCGGCCGGTAACCCGGGTCCCGTGCCGCCGAATCTTAGTCGTCCTGATCTGGTCATCGAACACTTCACGTTGACGGATCCGGCCCAGGGACAGGTAACGATCGCAGTCACTAACCAGGGCGGCGCCAACTCGGGAAATTGTACTCTTCGTTTGATCGTCTGGAAACCGGGAAAGTTTGAGCACGAAGAAGCGAAAACCGTCTTTGTGAAGGTCCAGGCTCTCCATGTGGGCCAGTCCGTTATGGTGACCGCGGCGGCCGGCGTCCCCATCATCAACACGAAGTACTCGCTCTTCATCGACATCGGCGAAGACGTGAAGGAGAGCGACGAGAATAACAATCGAGCTGAAGGCGAAGCCGGCAACTTTAAACCGTAATGCGAGGAGTTTTCCGTCTCGTGATCGATCTCTTCGTAACTGCGGGCACGGACGCCGACGCAACAGAAGGAGCACACAAGATGAATAAAAGAAACATATATGGCTACATCCTGGTAACCGTGTTGTCGGCGTTGGGTGTGATGCTGCAAGCGATATGTTTTCAGTCAACCGACGCCCGGGCAATTTCCAACTCGCCAGGGGGTGCCTATGGTACCGCTGGCCCAGTTCCGGTAGGCACGCCACCGGCACCTCGTCCTGCGGTCGGATATGTTAGCGGCACGGTGTTCTTCAAGAATTTCAAGTCAGACATTTTTCTCGAATGTAAAAACTTCGAAATAGAAGCCCGGCGAGTGGGCGGCGCTCAAGAATTACTGAGCAAAGTAACTGCCTATGGAGACCTAAGCACGAAGGCGTGTCGCTATTCAATAGGCTCAACGCCGGCCGCAACAGCGTTTCAGTTGATCGTGCTCAAGCCAATCGCGATGGTAGGCCGGTGTACCCAAGAGGCGTTTACCGCCGACGGCACGCTACCGATAACGCTAAAGTCACAGCAAAAACTTTTTCGCAACATCACGGTCCGCAACCTCTCCTGCACGGTGTTGAAATGAGTGAGCAAAAACTATCGAGCCTAAGGAGACGAGTCATGAGGCAGAAGGTTAAAACTATCACCATCACTATCGCGGGCATCATTTTGTTCAGCGGCAGCTCGATGGCCCAGAGCCCAAACACCACACCCAAACGGTCGGTGGGCAATCCGGCCAAGCGGCCTCCGGCGGTGAAGGCGATTTTTGCTCCCGACCTGCGACTCCGTGGCTCTGAGTCAGTGGAGATCAACCTGACCGTCCCCAAGACCTATCACAAAATCACTTTCCTGTTCGAAAACTGGGATCAATTTCCCACCGACCAACTGAAGCCAAGTGCGGAACCCCCTTCGTCGCCACCGAATCCGTGCAAACAAGTGAAAACGTCGACTAGATTGTTTGCGATCCTGCATTCGAAGAACGGCGCGACCATAGGATGCACTGAGCTGAAACCGCAGGAGGATTTCTTTTTTATGTTTGAACAAGACGAAGTGTTGCCGCCCTTCGTTTATGTAACCGTCGTCGACCGGACCCAGCCCGGAATTTTGAAATCGTCTTTGGTGTCGCCTTCATCGGGCGCCACGAAGTGACCGCGCATTTTGACGACAACTGAGGCCCAAGTCACCGAAAGGATTCGTAATGTCTTCAACGATCAACCGACTACTTCGCACTCTGATCATTGGCGCAGCAATACTGGCCCCGGCCGGTAACGCAACCACGGTCCACGCTGCCCCAAACAATCCTCCGGGCAAAGTTTTTATTTTTGCTCGCGGGACCGACCAGGCACTTTGGTACAACATCTTTGCTGGTGGTAAATG
>JBDSEC010000139.1:0-9074 GCA_039920205.1 Pyrinomonadaceae bacterium | reverse complement strand
AATATCGCGACCAGATGCAGATACCAGGTTCACGTGAACGAAAAGCCGTAGTCTAACGCCGGACGGTAACCGCGAGCGGTTGATCATTTTCGGCGAGTAGCAATATTTTCTTTTTCCCCTCTCGCCGTCCGCTTACGAGCTATTGTTCTGGTAACAATCAGGGAGGATGGTATGAAATTCGAATACACCGGGCGACACATGAATGTGACCCCCGCCATGCGCACTCACGTCAAAGATCATTTCAAAAAGCTAGAACATTTGTTTGACGGAACCGAAGCTCGCGCCCACATCATCATCGATGTCGAAAAGGATCGCCAGAACGCGGAAGTTCTGGTCCATTGGCGCGATCACACCATGACCGCCAAACACACCGACGGAGATATGTACCAGGCATTAAGCCGCGCCATCTCGAAGATCGAAGCTCAGGCGCTGAAGGCCAAAAACAAAAGTGCCAAGAAAAAGGGTAAGGCGCGTCTGTCAAGTGTCGCGCCGGTGCCCGATGGTGGGGTTGATACCATACCTGGCTCGCCGCGCATCATGATGGCCCGCCGTTACGCCATCAAGCCCATGACGGCCGAAGAGGCCGCGCTGCGGCTATCGGGTGAAAAAGATCAGTTTCTCGTCTTTCGCGATTCCGACACCGATCGGCTGGGCGTGCTTTATAAACGCAAAGACGGCAACTACGGGTTGATCGAACCCTAACGAGATTTTGCTATCTGCGGCGCCACCGCCCGATTTTTGGTGGCGCCGCTCCGTAATCATCTACGCAATACTTAGCCGCGGAATCGGGACCAACGGGAAATCGATCAAACTTGGGAATTGGGCGCATCTTCCCTAACCCCAACCCCTAACCCCCAACCCCGCGAATCCTAGTGAGCACAAATGGTTTCGCCGCCACGCAAGAGCCGCCAACTTCAACCATCAATTAGTATTCGCGACTTTATTGAAAAGTCGCCGCCGCCATGGGAAATGGCCCTTTTGGCCGGATCTAACGGCGCGGAACATCGCCGCCTCAATTCACCCCGCATTCAAAAACTGGGATTGGCCTTGGCCGGATTTCCGCATTACGTTCATCCCGGACGGGTGCAGATCGTCGGCCAAAGCGAGATCTTCTTTCTGGACCAACTAGAATTGGCCGAGCGTCGCGCCGCGATCGAACGCCTGGACCTGAACCTGATCTCGTGCATTGTGATCACGACCGGATTGAATGCACCGGACGAGTTGTTGGCCGCGGCCGAAGGCGCCGATCTGCCGGTGTTGCGCACGTCGCTGGTAAGTTCCGAAGCGATCAACGAGATCGTTGAATACCTACAACGGATCCTCGCCCCGACCATTACCCAACACGGCGTGTTGATGGATATCTATGGCACCGGTGTGTTATTGCGCGGTCCGTCCGGAGTCGGCAAGTCCGAATGTGCACTGGACCTCATCACGCGCGGCCACCTGTTTGTTTCGGATGATATGGTCGAGTTGCGCCGGGTTGGGCCCAAGACGGTGGTCGGTTCCGCGCCGGAACTGCTGCAGGACCATCTGGAGATCCGCGGATTGGGGATCTTAAAGGTAAGCGAGCTGTTCGGCATTTCGGCCTTGAGCGGTGAGCGCGAAATTTCTTTGGTGATAGAATTCGTTCCGTCCGGCAAGTCGAAACCGGCCGACCGATTACAACCGGGCCGTGACCAAGCGGAAATTCTCGAAGTGAAGATACCGTCGGTCGAATTACCGGTAAGCCCCGGCCGGAATCTTTCGACGTTGGTCGAAACCGCCGTGCGGGTACATTTGTTAAAGCAGCGTGGTTACGATTCGACCGCGGAGTTTTTGAAACAGCATGATTCGTTGCGGCGGCGCAACAATTCTTGAGGGCAGTGCATCACAACTCTATGTCAACCGACCAACCCACGGCGACCATTACCGATCCGGACATAGTTATCATCACCGGACTGAGCGGCTCGGGTATGTCCTCCGTGATGAACGCCTTTGAAGACCTGGGATATTTTTGTGTCGATAATCTGCCGATCACACTGTTGCAGACATTTGGACGTCTGATCAATCGCGAGGGCAATACCGACGGCCATATCAAACGCGCGGCCTTGGTGATCGACATTCGTGAAAAGCAGTTCCTGGTCGAATTCCGCAACCAGTTGGAAAAGCTAAGAAAGTCCGGCCTAAGGGTAATGGTGCTTTTCCTGGAAGCGTCCGACGAAGTGCTCGCGCGTAGGTATAGCGAGACCCGCCGTCCGCATCCCGCCGACGCCGGTCAAGGTCTGAACCTGACCATCGACGCCGAACGCGACGCCATGCGCGACATCCGTGCCGTGGCGGATCACGTCATAGATTCCAGCGAGCACACCGTGCACACCCTGCGCCGGCTAATGATCGAGCGGTTTAGCCCGCGCCAGGACGGCACGCCGATGCGGGTTCAGGTCATGAGTTTTGGCCATAAGTATGGCGGGCCGCGCGACATCGATCTGTTGTTCGACGTCCGCCATCTGCCGAATCCCTATTTTGTCCCCGAATTGCGCGATTTTTCTGGCAAGGACCGACGCATTATTCGCTATCTGAAAAAACAGGCCGAGGTGGACGAGACCCTCCGCCGCTTCAGCGAACTGTTGGACTATCTTTTGCCGCTCTATAAACGGGAAGGGAAATCGTACGTGACGGTGGGCATCGGTTGTACCGGTGGGCGGCACCGGTCGGTGATGGTGGCCGATGCTCTGGCACGGCGCCTGCGTAAATCGGGATTCGACGCGCACAGCTCGCACCGCGACATCAACCAGATACGCAAAAAGAGCCGCACGCCAGATGCCGCGGCAAAATGATCCAGAGAACTTCGTAACAATTATGGCCGAAATTGAAAAAGTACCTGAAGTGAACAACGCCCCCAAGGTCGGCGGCGTGATCGTATCGCATGGCCATCTGGCTAACGAGTTACTGGCCGCGGCCGAGACCATCGTGGGCGTGGTGTCGCATATCACCGCCGTTTCGATCGGCTGGCATGACGATGTCGATTCCGCGCGGCAAGAGGTCGAACGCGCGGTCAAACGGGTGAACCAAGGGGCCGGCGTGCTGCTGATGACCGACATGTTCGGCGGCACCCCAACCAACATTGCCGCCATGTTTTTGAAGGACGCGGTGATCGAGGTCGTGACCGGCGTTAATCTTCCCATGGTGATCAAATTGGCCAGCCAGACCGGCGGCGAAACGCTGGCCGATATTTCGCAAGTGATCCTGAAACAGGGTCGCGACGGCATCTACCGGGCGGGTGAACTACTTTCGCCGCAGGGCAAAGCCTAGATGGTCGAGCGACTGGTTACGATCACCAACCGTTTGGGTTTGCACGCGCGCGCGGCCGCCAAGCTGGTCCGGCTGGCCGAATCGTTTGCGAGTTCCATTCAACTTGAACGTGAGGATGGCAGCGCCACCGCCGATGCGAAGTCGATCTTGGGGGTGCTGATGCTGGCGGCGTCGCGCAGCGGATCTTTGCTTCGGGTCATCGCCGACGGCCCCGACGAAGCCGCGGCGTTGGACGCGATCACTGCGATCTTTGCCGAAGGCTTCGGAGAAAATGTTTAAGAAGTTAGCCACAGGGGTCACAGAGGACACAGAGGGGAGTTGAGGGATTTGGTCATTGGGTGATTGGGTCATTGTGACTAACGGCTCTGGCCAACACCTACTTGCTGATGATGTTTGATTCAAGTAACTATTCAACGCGCGCTTCAATGACCCAATGAATCAATGGCCAAATTCATTTTTCCCTGTGTCCTCTGTGACCTCTGTGGCTAATTCTTTTTCCTAAGATGTCGGCACGCGATAAATTACCCGAAGAGAAGTGGCGCGGCCTGGGCGTTTCCGAAGGAACGGCGGTCGGTAAGGTGCTGCGTGTTCACGGCGGACGTTCGACCATCTTCCGGGTCCAACTGGATGACGACGATGTCGAGCGCGAACTACGCCGGTTCCGCGCGGCCGTCCGCCTTTCGCGCCGGCAACTCCGCGCCATCAAGGCCAGCGCCGAAGAAAAACTCGGCATTGAACACGCCTATATCTTCGACGCGCATTTGCTGATGCTGCAAGACCGCAAACTGGTCGGCGACATTGAAAATTTCATCCAATCCGAAAAGACCAACGCCGAGTGGGCCATCAAGGTCGTTTCCGACCGGATCCTAGCCGTCTATTCTGAGATCAAAGACGACTATCTTCGCGAACGCGGTACCGATATCGAAGACGTGGTTCAGCGCTTGCTGGTCGCTGTCAGCGGAAAACTTCCGGCCTATCGCCGGTTGACGGAAAACGCGATCATTGTGGCCCGGGAACTCATGCCCTCGGCCGTGGCGGAATTGGATTTCAACTTTGTGCGGGCGATCGCGACGGACACGGGCGGTTGGACCTCGCATGCGGCGATCATCGCGCGCGGGCTGGGCTTGCCCTCGGTCGTCGGTCTGAAGAATTTCTATTCGCGCGCGCGTACGGGCGACGCGGTGATCGTCGATGCGTCGTCGGGTAAGGTCTGCCTGCACCCCAGTCCCGCGACCGTCAAACATTTTGAAGCCCTGGTCGAGAGCCGCCCCGCGCGGGTGTCGGCCGTCGATGCTGCGGCGCACGGCCCCGTCCTGACGACCGATGGAGTTGAGATAAAGCTGCGCGCGAATGTGGAATTGCCCGCCGAATTCGGCGGCGTCGAGACCTTTGGCGCACAGGGGATCGGCCTCTACCGCACCGAATTTCTCTTTACCCAATATGGCGGCATGCCCAACGAAGCCCAGCAGATCGACGCCTATCGAAAAGTAGCCGCCATTGCCGGAGCGGACGGCGCCACCCTGCGGCTGTTCGATCTGGGCGGCGACAAGGCCAACATCGCCACGTCAAACAAGGAACGCAACCCGGCGCTAGGACTGCGCGCGATCCGTCTTTCGCTGGTCCATCAAGAGATCCTGCGTACGCAGGTCCGCGCTATCTTGCAAGCTGCCGCTGATCCGCTGGACGGTTCGGCCGTCGCGCCCCTTCGGATGGTCCTGCCGATGGTCAACGACGTCTCGGACGTACGTCGCGCCCGCGCCGTTATCGACGAAGAGCGCCGCAACCTGATCGCCGCCGGCCTCCCTATTGGCGACGTAGCCATCGGCGCCATGATCGAACTCCCCTCGGCCGTCTTCTGCGCCGAAAGCCTGGCCCGCGAAGTAGATTTCTTCTCGCTCGGCACCAACGACTTGGTCCAATACACCCTGGCCGTCGACCGCGCCAACGACGACGTGTCGGATTGGTTCCGGACCTTGCATCCGGCGGTATTGACCTCGATCTCAATGGTCCTCAAGGCCGCCGCAAACGCGGGAAAGGTAGAAAATAAGCCGGCGAAGCCGTCCGATGATCTACTGTCTACTGACTACTGTCTACCGACTACTTCTTCTGCTACCGTCTATCGTCTACCGTCTACTTCTTCAGGCATCCCCGCCGTGATTTGTGGCGAAATGGCGGGAACGCCTGCGTATGCTGCAGTTCTGGTCGGACTTGGCGCGCGTGAGTTGAGCATGGCCTCTGGCTCGGTCCCTCGCGTCCGACGAACGCTGTCGGGCATTGACGCGGCCTCCGTCGCCGCAATCGGCGCGCAATGCCTTTCTTGCGCCACCGCTGATGAAGTAGAGGCGCTTGTTTCGCGCGAGCTTCGAACCACTTGGACGGACTTGTTCCCCCCAGCAAGCCTTCCCGCTAACGCCAATGCAACTGGGACTTGACTAAATGAAGGGGGCAACACAGGCGCTTGGTCCAAATAGCTATCTTTCATTGTTTATTTGGACTGGTCACGACGTCTCGTATGCAATACACTGTTTCGCGTTGCTGTAACTCGCTTCGGAACGTTGCATTATGAACCTCAATAGATCGCAAGATAGAATAATCGAATTGATCAACATGTTCATCCTCCGTGTGGAAGGAGCCACGGTTATGAACAAGACAGATGTTAATCGCGTGTCCGAAATCGTACTTGTCCCATTGCTTGCCGAAGTGCTTAATTTGCCCGGCTTGGTAAATTTAAACGAGGTTGAACGAACTAACTTTCCCGGAATCGACCTCGCTGATCCGATTGCACGTGTTGCTGTCCAAGTCACGTCGAGCGCTGACAACGAGAAAATCAAAGACACCCTCAGAACTTTTGTTAAGTACGAGTATTTTAAGAAGTATGACCGATTGATTTTCTACATCCTCACGAAAAAGCAAAAATCATACACTGGTAGCGGACATGACGAGATTATTCAGCGCGCATTTCAATTCAACAAGGATGCTGACATCATAGATGGTCAAAGTCTACTGGCGAAAATAAAGAATTTTCCGATTGCAAAGACCCTCAGAATTGAGAACATATTGGAGGCAAACTTTGGAGACGCGGATGTGGCCTCTAGGATATTGGAGTCGTCGCTACGCGAAACAGAAGACGTGTTTTTGAACATGCTTCCACTTAAACTTCCGGACACACTATTCGTGGCCGATTTAACAATTGACCGCGATTCAGTTTTATTGACGTCAAGAGGGGATGGCGGGAGTTGGCTAAAGAACTCCGCAACATCGAGAGAGGTTGCCTTAGAAGCTATGAGGCAGGCTGGGCTCAAATTCGCGACGGATTGGGAATGTCATGAGAACAAGTTGGTTACATTTCACAATCTCTATGAAGATCGCGTGCCTCTAAAGCAGATAGTTGACTCAGGTACGATTACTCCGATTCCAACTTCTCGCTATTACGAAGCTGGTGATATTCAAAATGTCGATCGCGAAAACGTCCTCAAATCGCTTTTGAGAAGGTGTCTCAAGCAAAAACTCTTTAAGCTGAACGTATCTTGGCAACATCAAGCCAACTTGTTCATTTTTGTTGAGCTCGATGGTGAGTCAATTCGATACGAGCAGTGGTTTGGAGAGCGGGAAAACGAACGAAAAGTATTTGAGAGGACGATGAATCGTGATCACCCCGAGAAAATCTTAATCTGCAAGCATTTTGGATTTCGCGTTCACTTTAAAAGTTTTAATGGGCAATGGTTTTTAATTGTTAACCCTGACTGGTTTTTCAGTTGGGACGGCTATAGAAAATCACAATTCGGAGACGAAAAGATCAAATGGCTAAAACGCGAGGAGGACAACAAACAGGTATTTAACCATTTCCGTTTTTTGAATTATTTCTTGACACACGAAAAACCTTCAGCGTTATTCGGACCAGAACCCTCGTATAAATTCTTGTCGATTGGATCCATTCCGAAATTCAATTCTGCCCCCTTCTTGAATGATCTGGAGTGGAACCCTCCTAGAGCGCGTGCAGAATTGAGTTCCGCGGAAGAAGATTCACAGGGGCAGTTGGATTTTAGCTTATGAACTTTCAATTCATCGACGAACCACACCTGGAATTTGGAACTGGTATGCATGTGTGTCCCAGGGCTGGGATTTCCGAACACTCAGTTTTTGATACGAGGATGGCCGCGAGGAGGACTCGGATACTAGTCGGCGCGGTTGGGACAAGCGACGTTCTTGGAAAATTTCGCGAATGGATCGATAAGTGTACGCGGTTTATCCCGGGAAAATCTCACAGTCGCCAACCCAACTTGTTCCCGGATTTTTGTGGCTTCAATAGTCAAGTTGGATTTAAGGCCAGCATCGTACACGAAGATGAAATTGTTCGCTCAATTCTGCAGTCCGACATTAGAGGCGTACTTAAGATTGCTGATGCTACCGAACGAGTTAACGCTGCGGTAGAGGTTTACTATCCGCATATCAAGTTTCTGTCACAGAATCGCGCCGTAGATGTAATTGTTTGTATCATTCCTGATGATTTGTACAATAAAGTAGTGGATAGCGCTGAGGATGCTTCAGGTGAGAGTTCCGCGATAGAGGAGGTTCAGGAAGGAGTTGAGGAAGCTCAACCCAGCTCGATTGACCTAGAGTCGAATTTTAGACGAGCTCTAAAAGCGAAATCGATGCATTTGAATAAGCCTTTGCAACTAATTCGTGAGTTCTCGCTCAATTCAAACCCAAAAACTCAACAAGATGATGCATCCAAAGCGTGGAACTTCTCAACAGCCTTATATTACAAAGCTAATCAAACCGTTCCGTGGAAATTGGTTTCCAACGTAAATAGACCGTCCGTATGCTTTGTGGGGATTGGCTTCTATAGAAGTAGAGATCGCGAGGTTCTTAACACGAGTATTGCGCAGATTTTTGACGAGCTTGGTAACGGCGTCATCTTGAGGGGGACACCAGTTGAAATCGATAAAACGGATCGCAGACCACATCTGACTGCTCCTCAAGCAACTGCGCTGCTGTCAAATGCCCTTTCAGAATATCGAGTCGCTATGAGTGCCTTTCCAAGCCGAATTGTAATTCATAAGTCATCCACGTTTAACGAATCCGAGCTGGAAGGCTTTCGGGCAGCGGCGACTGATGCCAGAGTTGGGGCGACAGATTTTGTTACTATTTTAGATACTGATATCAAATTGTTTCGCAAGGGGATTTATCCGCCCTACCGTGGTACACATATCGAGCTGGATCGGGAAACTCATCTTCTCTATACACGGGGTGCCGTAAAATACTATCGAACGTATACCGGACTTTATATTCCACAACCTCTGGAAGTAAGAATTATTGAATCAGACGAATCGGCTAGCCTTATTTGCAGCGAAATCTTAGCCCTAACAAAAATGAATTGGAACAATACACAGTTTGACGGTCGCTTGCCAATCACACTTGCGTGCGCTAAACGTGTCGGAGAGATCATGAAATATCTTGATGAAACGGACAAGCCGCAAATCAGCTATAGCTATTATATGTAGTCGGGGGATAGAGCTGATAAAGCTCGTGGGATCCGACCGCGATTAGCAAGAAAATTCTGTCAAAAGAACCCGGGTCATCTCCAATTAATTGTTGGGCTAGTTTAGCCGCGTCAGCAAAGGTGAAATTCTGTGTTTCTGCCGCAGGATTCATTTCCCACGCCAGAGAATAGTGGACGATAAGATTGAACTCGTATAATTGGGGCCGACCCCGTCGGTATTTTTCAATCGCTTTGTGAAGCGTTCCGAGCAGTGGATCGAGCATCGTGTGCTCATTGTATG
>JBDSEC010000138.1:0-4271 GCA_039920205.1 Pyrinomonadaceae bacterium | reverse complement strand
AGTCGAACACTCCGCGGATCGCCGATTTCGGCATCTCGAGGATTCTGAAAACCACCGGTGCCAGCGCTAGCTCGGCTGGAACACCGGCCTATATGGCGCCCGAATGTTTCACGGGCCAGCGTTCCGCCCTCAGTGATCTCTGGGCCGTAGGTGTGATCTTTACTCAACTGCTCACGGGAAAATTACCATTCCCGCAATCCGACGCGGTGTCACTGATGAATGCGGTACTGACCCATGAGCCGGAGATCGCGAAGGCGATACTGCCGCCGGACTTGGAAGCGTTTCTGCGCCGTGCATTGGCAAAGGATCCCGCTCAACGGTACCAAAGCGCGCGCGAAATGGGTTTGGCTTTGGTAAATGTCGAGTTCGCGAACTTGCGGCCGGCGCGTGACGTCGTGACGGCGGTGCTGCCCGAAACGATGCCCGCGGGCGCGCCGACGGTTCCGGACTACGTACCACCTTACATTCCTCCACCGCAGAGGCCGGTAACGCGCCGGTCAACTTCCCGGTCTAATATCTTCGACCCGGATGCGGTTCCGCCGGCCGGCCCGTCGCGGGGTTTGATCTGGGCCGGCGCGGTCGCGTTGTTCTTGTTTCTCGTATTGTCGGTAGTGGGAATTGTCTATGTGGTTCGCAACGCTAGATCGACGGATAACGGGAATGCGCAAGCAACAAACCCCACGGCCGCCAGTCCTTTGTTACCCGCGGGTGTTTCGATCGATCTGCCTGGTGGCCTCGCGAACGCGGATCCAGACCCGGCAATTCTCCGCGAATTATCGGTGGTGGTTTTGGTGCCCAATGACGATGAGATCTACGCCAACCGTGGCCGGGTGACTTTGGATGAACTCGGGCATGAGGTCGCGCGTTTGTACGGCAATCAAACGAGATCGTCTTTTCAGCAAGCCGCCTCGCTCCCACCGGTTTACTTGGTTCTGGGCGCGGGAGTTACCTACGATATTTTCGAAAAAATACGCGCGATCTTGCGCGATCGAGGGGTCAGCCAGTTGGGCCTCGTGGTCGAACGAAAAGACCGAAGTTTGGGGCGATACCTGATCCAACTGCCGGCCGAACCGGCAGGCGAGCCGGATGTTTCGAACTATAAGCCAGATCCGCTTGCGCTGGTCGTAATGATCAATGCCGATCGGCGCGTAACATTGAACACAGACCCTGCCGGAACGGTGGATGATGTCGCGGGCCTAAGCTCGCGTTTGGCGGCGATCTTAAGCGAGCGAAGAAATCTCCGATCGTTCCAGTCGGCCCCGGAGCCGGTTTACCTGAAGCGCGTATTTGTGAAAACCGATCCATCGGTGAAGTACGGCGATCTGGTCAAAGTCATTGACGCGGTTAAAGGTGGCGGTGCTGATCCGATCGCGATCGGGTATCGTATGACCCGGCCCGCGGCGAGCGCTGCACCGCGATAATATTAGTGCCTCCACTTGATATTTTGCGTTTAAGCTGGCTCACTATCAATTAGTCAATTAATTAATATAGTAATAGGGATCCGATCGAATGCTGGATAATTTAGGAACTTTGGAAAGAACTCACTCGTGTGGTGCTTTGCGCGCCGGCGATGTGGGAAAGACCGCGGTTCTGATGGGTTGGGTGGCGCGCCGGCGCGACTTTGGTCCATTGACGTTTATAGATCTGCGCGACCGCGATGGCATTACGCAGGTAGTTTTTAATGAAGAGACCGGTCCGGCAGCGCATGCCAAGGCCAAGCAGGCTCGTGGCGAGTTCGTGATCGTCGCGACCGGCACCGTAGTAATGCGCGACGAAGCTTCGCACAACGCCAAATTGGCGACCGGCGAGGTAGAGGTGCAAGCGAACGAGATACTGATCCTGAACGACGCGCGCAATCTGCCCTTTCAATTGGAGGTCGCAGGGAACGAGGCGCTGGCCAGTGAAGACGTTCGGTTGAAATACCGCTACCTTGATCTGCGCCGGCCGCAGTTACAGTACAACCTGCGGATGCGGGCGCGGATGATCGCGGAAATTCACCGGTATCTGGATGGGCAGGACTTTACCGAGATCGAAACGCCGATCCTGTTGAAATCGACACCCGAAGGTGCGCGCGACTACATCGTCCCATCGCGGTTGCAGCCGGGCAAGTTTTTCGCCCTTCCGCAATCGCCGCAGATATTGAAGCAGATCTGCATGATCGCGGGTTTTGACAAGTACTATCAGGTCGCGCGCTGCTTTCGCGACGAAGATCTGCGCGCCGACCGGCAACCGGAGTTCACTCAATTGGATATCGAGATGAGCTTTGCTCATCCGGACATGATCTACCGGCTGATCGAAGGATTGTATGTTCAGATATTTAAGTTGATCGGCGTGGATCTCGCAACGCCATTTCCGCGCATGACCTACGCCGAAGCGATGCAGCGTTACGGGTCGGATAAACCCGACCTGCGTTATGAGTTGGAGTTGCATGACCTGTCGGCCGCGTTGGAGGGAACGGACTTCGCACCCTACGTTGCGGCGCTGGAGCCCGGTGGTTCGATCAAGGGATTAACGGTTACGGGCGGCGCGAAAATGTCGCGTAAGCAGTTGGACGAACTGCAAGAGTTCGTCAAGCGTTACGGTGCGTCCGCCCTGGCATGGGTCAAAGTGGGCGATGAAGTTACTTCGTCATTGTTGAAGGTGTTGGGGCTGGAGGCGGTTGGGCGGATAGCGGAATCGGCCGGCGCGGGCCGGGACGATCTGGTTTTAGTCGTCGCGGGCCGTAGCAAGACCGTGGTCCAATCAATGGGAGCGCTGCGCGTCGAAGTCGCTCGCCGCGAACGATTGATCGCGCCCGGCGTGTTCAAACCGTTGTGGGTGGTCGATTTTCCGATGTTTGAATTTAGCGAATCGGACGGCAACTATTACCCGATGCATCATCCGTTCACGTCTCCGTTGGACGACGACCTGGAGATCTTTCGCCGCGCGGTCGAACATGGCGAAAAAGATCTGTTCGGGCAGATGCGCGCCAAGGCGTACGACGCCGTGATCAATGGAGTCGAGGTGGCGGGTGGGTCGATCCGTATCCATCGCAGCGATGTGCAGGACCTGGTCTTCAAGGCCCTGGGTCTGACCCGCGAAAAAGCGCGCGAGCGATTCGGGTTCTTTTTGGATGCACTGGAATTCGGCACGCCGCCGCATGGCGGGATCGCCGCTGGTATCGAGCGGTCATTGATGACGTTGCTGCAAACCGAGAACATTCGCGACGTGATGGCGTTTCCGAAGACGGCCTCGGCTACGGATCTGATGATCGAAGCGCCGGGCGAGGTGGACGGCGCACAGTTGGATGAATTAAAGATAAGTATTAATCAAAAAAGTTAGGATCGTCGCGGCCTTTCCCGAACTTATTCGGCCCCGACCCAAGGAGAAAAACTTAACGTGGACGAGTTGCTTACTAAAGAGAATTTGGAATACCGCGCCCAAGCGCGCGAGATCGCCGATAAGTACGTGCGCCCGGTGGCGGCGGAATTGGACCAAAAAGCGGAATACCCCTGGACCGTAGTAAAAGCCCTGCAGGACGCGGGCCTGATGGGCGTCTGGATCCCAAAAGAATACGGCGGCCGGGGCGGCGGCGTGACCAACCTCTGTTTGGTGGTCGAAGAATTGTCCAAGGCCTGCGGCGGAGTCGGCGTTACCTATGCGGTGAACGCGCTGGCATCGTTTCCGATCATCGTCGGCGGTACCGAAGAACAGAAGCAGAAATATTTGCCTGATATCGCGCAAGGCAAGACCTTGATGGCCTTTGGTCTGTCGGAAAAAGATGCCGGTTCGGACGCCGGTGGTTTGAAAGCCCGTGCCGTTAAGGCCGACGGCGGCTATATGCTGACGGGTGACAAGAAGTGGAACACCAACGGCAACGCGGCGACGCTTTATTCGATATTCTGTTCGACCAATCCGGATCGCGGTGGACGCGGTGTTTCGGCTCTGCTGGTCGAAAAGGGTGCGGCTGGTTTCGAGATCGGAAAGAAGGAAGATCTGATGGGTATCCGTTGCGTCCCGGTGCACGAACTCCATTTTCGGGATTGCTTTGTTCCCGAAGAAAATCTGTTAGGCGGCAAGGAAGGCTATGGGTTCAAGCACGCGATGATGACATTGGACCTAGCCCGTCCGGGCGTCGCGGCGCAGGCGCTGGGACTGGCCCAAGGGGCGCTGGACCTGGCGGTCAAATACACCACCGAACGCGTGCAATTCGGTCAGACCATCGCATCGTTCCAGGGCATCCAATGGATGCTGGCCGACATGGCGACGAAGGTCGAGGCCGCGCGGCAACT
>JBDSEC010000137.1:0-4251 GCA_039920205.1 Pyrinomonadaceae bacterium | reverse complement strand
GACCGGTTATCAACCGCCTTCACATTTTCTGAACGGGAAACCGCGTGAAGGGCAGGAAAAATTTCCCGTCGTCTTTGTAAACATCGCGGACGCCGAGGCATTCGCGGCCTGGCGATCAAAACGGGACGGGGTTACGTATCGATTGCCGACCGAGTTCGAATGGGAGTATGCCGCCCGCAGCGGTAATAAGAATTACCTGTTTCCGTGGGGAAACAAATGGGAGGCCGCGCGAGCGTTGACCAAAGAAGGCGGTGCCACGGACCTGGGGAACGTGGGGTCGCGTCCCGAAGGGCAGAACGTTTGGGGAGTGATGGATCTGATCGGTAGCGTTCGGGAATGGACGGCGTCGAAGGTTACGTTCTATCCGAACAATAAGGATATTTTGGACGATCAAAAGTCAGAGGTAATGGCCAAAGCGTCGAACGACCGGATCGTTCGAAGCAGTTCATTTCAGGCGCCGGTGCGTGACACGCGAGAATTGACGTCGACGAACCGCGATTGGTTCGCGGTCACCGAACGCAGCGCGTTTATCGGTTTTCGATTGGTAAAGAACGGTAACTGACGAACTGCGTGCGGCGTTTTCCCGATAAGCATATGAAAACCTTGAACAAAATTTTAGAGGCCCTAGTTCGACCGGACGGCCGGAGCGCCCTGGTTGTGGCGGTCCTTACCGCGTTGGTCTTGGTGGCGACCGCGGCCGGCGTTGCCGCGCAAACTGCGGGCGGTGACCTGGGCGGTGGAGCGGATATTTTCCGCCCGAAGAACCCGACCACCAAACGCAAACCTGGAACCACCCGTCCGACGCGTCCGCGTCCGCCCAAGCCCACACTTTCACCGGCGGAACGGGCCGAACGCTATGAGGACGCGTTGGACGATGGGAACAAAGCGCGTGACGAACGGCGCTATCCTGACGCGGAAAAAGCCTATCGCACGGCGGCCGCGCTGTTACCCAAAGACGCGCGTGCGCCGTATGGTCTGGGTAATATTTATGTGGACCAGCAACGCTGGGATGATGCGGAACAGGCCTACCGCGACGCCATGGGTTCGGGCCAGTTCAGCGCCGAAGTGTTGATCGCGCTTAGTTTTGTTTTGGTCCAACCGCACGGGGGCGGCATGCTGGCCCAGCGTTTGGCGGAATCCGAGCGTTATGCGATCCGCGCAACTCAATTGGATCCGGCCAGCGCCATTGCCTATGATCGCGTCGGTGCGGCCCGGCAGGCGCGGGGGATCTTGGACGCCGAGACCGAACAGGCCTTTCGCAAGGCAGTTGAATTGGATAGCCAATTTGCCGTCGCGCATGCGCATTTGGCCATCCTTTTGCGTAAGACCAAACGTGTCCCCGAGTCGCAAGCCGAGCAACGGCGGGCCGTGGAATTGGCCCAAGATGCGCCGACTTTAGTATTGATCGCCGAAGGGTTGCAATCCGACTCGTTGTATGGCGAATCGCAACCACTGTTAAATCGCGCGTTGGAACTGGACGCAAAATATCCACCCGCCTATTATTTGCTCGGCAAGTCATATTTGGTCACGCGGGATCTGACGCAGACCGAGGCGATCCTTAAACGTGGATTAGAGGTCAGCCCGCGCAGCTTTCCGCTGACGTTTCTTTTGGCACGCACTTATCTAGTGGCGACGCGTTTAGAAGAGGCCGAGCGAACGTTCGGTACGGCGGCGGGTTTGGCGCCCGTGTCGGATCGTAAACAGGTGGCCGGCGAGGCCGGATTGGCGGGTGTGGGCGACGCCTACATGCGCGCCGGCCGTTCCAAGGATGCTTTGCGCGTGTACCAACGAGCCGCCGAATTGGATCCAGGCAATACCGCGATCGCCGCCAAGATCGCATCCGCCCGGGCGGGCGGGAACTAGTAACGATTCGCGGTAGATAGGTTTATTTTCGCTCGGGTGTGAATCTTTATGCTTCGTTGTCCGAAATGTAGCCGAACTTACGAAACGGATGCGCAGAAGTTCTGTACGCATGATGGCGGCCGGTTAGTGCCGGTTGAAGAGACTCCGGTTGATTTCGATCCTAACGCCACGGTGCACGGGAATTTCGCCCAATTCAAAGAGATGGGGGCGATGCCGAAACCGCCGGCCGTGGCGCCCGCGTCACCCTCCGATCTGCCGCCCCCAACCTCGACGCCGGTTGCCCCGTCGGTTCCTGATCTGAACAAAACGGTGATGGGCGAGCCGTATGTTATACAAGATCCTGATGCGCCGACGGTCGCCGACCTGGTCTCGGCTTCATCGGATCTGTCGGGATCGCCCGAAGAGAATGACGATTTCGAGACGCAGCTCTCTATGCGTCAAGAGGATATTGCGCCGCCGCCATCCGCACCCGTCGTGCCGATCCCGGGACCGGCCGACGAGGTCTGGCTGGATCCGCCGGTGAACGACACCCCCCAGAGTTTTCGTGACGAACAGAGCTTTGCCACCATCATGGCTCAGCCAAATATTGTGACACCGGATTTCACCCCCACGCCGCCGCCCTCACCTGACTTACTGATTACGGCGGAATCCGTTGCACCGGCAGGTGGTCCGTCGGCGAATGCCTACGCGTCGGCCGCGCAAGCGGCGAAGTTAGAGGCCCTGGTCCACGCGGCGCCGCCCCGGAAGAACCGGCGTTTGGGTTTGATCTTTGCCGCGGTGACGCTGGTCCTAATTTTGTTTCTCGCGGCTATGGGAGTAGGTGGATATCTCTATTGGGCAAGCCAACAGAAGGACCAGAATGCTAATCAGGCGAACACGAATCCGAATAGCAATCAAACCGTAAACACGAATAACGGCAATAGCACCAATGCAAATACGCCGGCGAACACCAATACCAGCCCCCAGACGCCGCCGGCGGATCTTGAGACGTTCGTCAATTCGCGGGCCAGTTTGGAAGGACCACTGGCTGAACATTACGCCGATTTTTCCTTTAAGTATCCCCAGGCTTGGACGTTGGCGCCGGTCACGCCGAACTCGGCCAATTTCGCCGACGTGGCGCTGAAGACGGGTAGTAATCCCGCCGCTGAAAGCTTTGCGGTTGGCTGGTACGAAAGCAAGGGAACCGTGGCGGATGATCGGGCCGCGTTCGATCGCATGATCGACGAGAAGGGCGCGAAATTTGCCCTCGGGATCTTTGACTATCAGAAGGTCTCGTCGGGCGAGACGACGATCAACTCGCGGGGCGGTTACGAGTTCCGTTTTCAAGGCAAGTTGAAAGCCGTAGGATCCCCGGATATTTGGGGACGGATGGTCTTTCTTCCGCCAGGTGCCTTTGGTGAATCCAATGGCGTAACTTTGATCATGTATGCGACGTCCCTTTCGAGTTCCGTGCGCAGTGTCGATGACCTTGGGGTTAAGGGCGAGTTGCCCGTGATCTTGAATTCATTCAAACTTGGACAGTAATCAATCGTCCAAAGGCTTTCTCTTGTTTCAATTTGACCTTTTACCCAGGGATGCGGCCGGCCGTCCGCGGTTGAGTTCCGCTTCTTTCCATCAAAAAGATGAAAATAGTTCTAGTTGAAGAACGCAACGGGCAGCAGCTTAATGAGCGAACGTTTGCGCAAGCGAGCGTCAAAGTTGGACGCGACCCGGCCGAGTGTCATATCGTCTTTGATCAGACGCAATGGCCCATGGTTTCACGGCGTCACGCCGAGATTCATTTGGCTGACGGGCACTGCCGCGTGGTTGACACCAATTCTAGCTTTGGCACGTTTGTAAATAGCCGCAAGGTGACGACACCGGTTGAGATCAAACAGAACGATACGATCCAATTTGGGGCGGGTGGACCTTTGGTCCGGGCCAAGTCGATCGATTTCAGTGCGGCGGCCGCGCCGGTTCGCCCCGTGAGCCGTCCGGAAATTGACACGTTCCGCGATCTGCCGGCGGCCCCGACCGGCGGTCAACCGCCGATGAAGCAGACGACGCCGCAAGCCGCGCCGCCACCACCCGCAGCGCCACCGAAACCGCCGCGCCCGGCTCAGCCGGCCCCGCCACCGGCCGGCACGTCGAGCCAGGTATTTGTCGAGTTGGCGAACCCCTCGACCGGTCAACTGCAGCGTATTGCCATCACCAAAGATCTAGTGACGTTGGGCCGTGATCCTTCGACTGACATCACCTTGGACGCTTCGTCGGCGGTGGTGTCGCGTAACCATGCCGAGATCCGTAAGCAAAACGATCGGTACGTGCTCTTCGATAAGGGGAGTTTCAATGGGACCTTGCTGAATGATCAGCGGATCACCACGCCCACGCCGCTTTATGACGGCGATC
>JBDSEC010000136.1:0-6299 GCA_039920205.1 Pyrinomonadaceae bacterium | reverse complement strand
CGTCATTCGATACGGTTACTTGATCGCCAGTTCGCATATCCTTCAACGCCACCTGACCGGCCGACTTCTCTGTTTCACCAATGATCGCGACGTACGGAATACCGCGCGAAGCGGCGAATTTAAATTGTTTACCCAACTTGTCGGTTTCGGGATAAACATCAACCCGCAAGCCTTGACTACGCAGTGATCGCGCCAATTCCATTGAATCTCTGATGCCACTCTCATCCCAGATGGTTACCATAACATCGGCCGGGGCCGAGACGGCTTCCGCCGGAAACATTTCGCGTTCGGTCATCACCACGATGATGCGTTCCAATCCCAAGGAAAACCCACACGCCGGCACGTCTTGACCAGAGAACATGCCGACCAAGTTATCGTAACGCCCTCCGCCGCCGAGCGAACCGGCCAGGTCGGGAACGTTGACCTCCATGATCGCTCCGGTGTAATAAGACAACCCCCGCGCCAATGAAGGATCGATCTTTAGCCTGGCTCCGGCTCCGTTTGCCTCGGTAAACGCCAAAAGCGAATTCAGCTCTTCAATTCCCTTCTTGCCCGCTGCATGCGTACCCACGAATTCGACCAAACCTGCCAATACGGCCAAGTTGAGCGACCGGCCGGCCGCCTCATCCGTCATCTCAGCCGCAGCGGCTGAGATGACGGATGAGATGGACGCGAAAAAATCCAGTAGTTTCGTTCCCGCAGCTTCATCGATGCCGCGACTGATCAATTCCTTGGCCACGCCATCGCGACCGATCTTGTCAAATTTATCTAACGAAATCAGCGCTTCGCCGTGCTTTTCAGCCGCGATCCCAGCGGCATCCAGGATGCCGGCCAGCACCTGCCGGTGATTCATCCGGATCGTAAAATCGGCAAACCCAAGCTGTGTCAAAACATCACTGATCGCCGCGCACAATTCAGCCTCGACGATCATCGAACGCGAACCCAATATATCCACATCGCATTGATAAAATTCGCGGAACCGCCCGCGCGCCGGACGGTCCGCGCGCCAGACCGGCTGGATCTGATAGCGCTTGAAGAACCTGGGTAGCGTGTTCTTATATTCGGCCACAACTCGAGCCAGCGGCACGGTCAGATCGTAACGCAATGCCAGGTCGGCTTCGCCCGTTTTTTCATGTTCGCCGCGTTTCAATATTTTGAAAATGAGCTGGTTGCCTTCTTCGCCATATTTACCCATTAGGGTTTCGATGTTTTCGACGGCGGGCGTTTCCAGCGGTTCGAAACCGTAGCGTTCGTACACTTCCTTTACGACGCGGATCACATATTCGCGCCGCCGCACATCAGCCGGTAAAAAATCACGCATGCCGCGTGCTGGGTTGGTCTTCATTCTTTACGCTTCCCCGCGATAGATCTTGGTGTACTCGACGTAGTTCTTCCAATATTGGTCCAGATCGATGACCTCTTGGTCGGTCAACGGGCGCCGCACCTTGGCGGGACTACCCATCACCATCGAGCGCGGCGGTATCTGTGTTCCCGGCGTTACCAACGAGCCCGCGGCAACTAAACTTTTCTCGCCCACGCGAACCCCGTCCATTACGATCGAGCCGATGCCGATCAACGACCCACGTTCAACATAGCAGCCATGCAGAGTAACGTTATGACCCACGGTCACTTCATCCTCCAAAATGGTCGCGTGTTCGCCGTGCGAAACGTGGATAACGGTGCCGTCCTGCACATTCGAACGATCGCCGATCCGAATATAGAAAACGTCGCCGCGCAACACGGTGTTGAACCAGACGGACGAATTGGCGCCGATCTGGACATCGCCGATGATCTGCGCGCTTTCCTCAATAAAAGCGGTCGGATGGATCTGCGGCGAGGTGCCGCGAAATGGTCTTATCATAATGCAGTTAGTTCAATATTTTGTCCTTGCGCTGAAAAGAAAAACGGTAGCATGCGGCGGTGTAGCGAGCAAGGTAGACGCCATCACAAAAAGCCCCTTTCGAAGTTCAACTATATCCATCTGCGGACTCAAACAAGAACGTTCAACCTATTGAGCGGGCCGCTAACACTGCGTGCGCGGACACCTTGTCCGCGCTCCCAGCTTTACGCGAATCCGTTTGAAGTTTGTGGCTTTTCTGAACGTTGGCCCTTACATCTAATTGAACTGCGAATATTGCGCTCTAGATTCGGGAACGAATTCTCCCCGTCCGGGTGCAAGGTACGATGGTTGTACTTAACCGCCTCTCAGTATGGAAACGGGGAATGATATTCGCGGTCATGATCTGGGTCGTGATCATTTCGCTTGAGCTAGTCGGGTCGGAATTCTTCGTGGTGGGGGCATTTCGCATTTTTGTATATTTCTTTCCGGCCGATTTCGTAGTGATGTTGGGCTTTTGCATTTACTGGCGCGAACGGCGGAAACGGCGGTGAATTTTTCGGCTTCCACGGTGATTGTGTTAGGATACGCGCCATCGCCCATGACTAGTTTTCCTAGACAATTTGGCTTCGCGATATTATTGGGAGCGGCGTTGTTTGCCGCCGGTTGCGGCGGTGCGCTTTATTCAGTGAAGTCGCCGGTGGTCAGCCCATTACCGGACTCCGCAGCTAGTGGAAGCGACCCGGGAGTTGAAATAGATGCGGCCGCAATGTTCGACGACGACGAAAGCCACGACGTCTTCGGCGTCAATATGCTCATGAGCGGTATCCTTCCGGTACGGATCGAGATGGTGAATTCAGGATGGACGGCGATCGATGTTGGCCAGGCTAAGTTTGCCCTGCAAGACGGCGACGGCAAGCAATGGAAAGCACGATCGGCCAAGCAGGCAGCGGAAAGGGTGCTGAAGTATTACGATGTCTATTTGTATAACCCTTCGTCGCGGAAACTATACCTGGAGGCGATGAAACTTCACGATTTTGATCACGAATCGCCCCTCGGCCCCGGCGAACGGCGTACTGGTTTCGTTTTTTTTCAATCTCCGGGTAAGGAACAGATCGATCGCCCCGTTGGTCTGGTCATGTTGGTGCAAAAGCTGCCGCAAACGGTGGAAGTGAAGTTGAACTAGTCGTCACGTTCCCTGTGGCGCTTCTGCCTAACCCAACAAAATTGTCACAGGTCTTCACCCGTGTCGCTCACATACATTTTCGAATTTGGCCTCAAATCACGGCCAGCAACTCCACGCGCCATTGGCACGAACGTTGCGATGTCGCTTGTGGCTCCCCAAATGGTCTTTAACAATTTACCGTTCATCCAGGAGGGAAAATGAGAGCTACAAGGAGACTGCTGGGATTGCTTTTCGCCGCTGGCGTAAACTCTATCGGCGTCACGATAAACACTGATAGCGCGGTGCCGACCCTCCCGGCCGAAACGGGGCTCGCGAATTTCGCCAGCGGTGTTTCGGTCGGGTGCGAGGGTTTTCGCCACTAAAGCGAGATCAGCTGGGACGCGGGATCTGGTGGAAATTTGTTATATTTTTCGTCTTGAAAGCAGAAAAAAGTGGCCGTATAATTTACTGATGACGGCCTGAGCCGACAAAGTAGCGGTCAACGATTTGACCAAGAGCCGAATCCAAGGATTCGCTAAGAATTTGTTTAAGTTTAAAGTCCCGCGAAAATTTCTTAAGGGCCGCCGGCGGCGCGTAGCCGTCGCCATTATTTGAAATTACTTCAGAGGTGATCTTAGAGATGAGCAACAACCGAATATTGATCCCTTGTCGAGCACGAACGATGTTGAGCGCCGGTGCGATGCTGATGTTCGCGGTTCTGCTTTACGCAACCGCCGCCTGCAAATCTTCTACCGCGCAAAACACCACGCCGCTCCCGCCCTTGGCGCAGGGCGGTCCGCGGACGTCGTTCGCCGATGTGGTCGATCGCGTTGGACCGTCCGTAGTGATGGTTCGAGCCGAGCGCCGCACGCATGCGCCGCAGCAGAACGATGATCTCATGCGTCAGTTGTTCGGCAACCGCATGCCGCAAATGCAGCAACAGGCGCCGCGCGATCAGGTCGAGCGGGGACTGGGCTCGGGCGTGATCGTCAATTCCGACGGCACGATCCTGACCAACTTTCATGTGGTCGATGGGGCCGAGGATATCAAGGTTGACCTCCCTGACAAGCGCACGCTTTCGGCGAAGGTGGTCGGTTCGGACAAAGCCAGCGATCTGGCCGTGTTGAAGATCGACGCCTCCAACTTGCCGGCGCTGGCGCTAGGCGATTCCGACAAGATGCGCGTGGGTGATGTCGTGTTGGCGATCGGTAATCCCTTAGGATTACAACAGACCGTCACGATGGGGATCATCAGCGCCAAGGATCGTCAGACCGGTGTCGGCGACGGTAGTTTTGAAGATTTCTTGCAGACCGATGCGCCGATCAACCATGGAAATTCCGGTGGCGCGTTGATCAACACGAATGGAGAATTGATCGGCATCAATTCGCAGATCCTGTCGGGTTCGCAACAGGGTGGCAGTATCGGTATTGGCTTTGCCATCCCGTCGAATATGGCCAAGAGCGTCATGGATCAGTTGCTAGCGACCGGCAAGGTACGGCGCGGTCAGTTGGGTATCGGCATCCAAAGCGTAACCTCGGATCTAGCGGAAAGCCTCGGTCTGAATGACGTGCGTGGCGTGATCGTGAATCAGGTCCAGCCGGGCAGTCCCGCGGAAAAAGCCGGCATCAAGCAAGAAGACGTGATCACGGCCCTCAACGGCGCGTTGGTCAACGACGGCAACGATCTGCGGAACAAGGTTGCCGGCACCCTGCCGGGCACGGAAGTCTCGCTGACGGTTCTGCGAGGCGGGCGCGAACAGCAGATCAAAGCCACGCTGGGCGAATTCAAGCCGGCCGAAGAGGAAGCATCGTCTCTCGGCAATTCGAACAATCAGGACGGAAGCGGAGTTATGGGCGTCAATGTTCAACCGTTGACCCCGGAGTTGGCTTCGCAGGTAGGAGTGCCGGCATCTACGCAAGGTTTAGTAGTGATGAACGTTGCGCCCGGCAGCCCGGCCGATGATGCCGGCATTCGTCAGGGTGACGTTATCATGCAGATAAATCGTCAACCGATCCGTTCGGCCGACGACGTCAAAGCGGCCCTGACCAAGTCAGGCAGCAAACCGGCGCTGGTCCTGATAAACCGCGGCGGTGCGACCGTATATCAATCGGTGAAGATCAAATAGACTTGTCCCTGCGAGACGAGAGGGCGGTCCGGTGAACCCACCGGCCGCCCTTTTTTTGCGCCCAAGAAATCGGAACTCAAAACCCGGGACCCATGGTGTCCGGCACCCGGCGCCTGACACCCGACACCGCGCGCTTCGCGCTCCGGCTGCTCACCGCTCACTTCCCTTTAGAACGAGAACTTAACTCCCAACCTGATCGATGACGGGAATTGAAAGATCGTTCCCGCCCCGTAAAACGGGTTCGGAAGCTTGTTCGAAGGGTCGTTAATGGGAATTCCGGCGATGCCCGAGTTGATCTGGTAGGTCTCGTCCAACCGGATAGCACGCTGACTATTGAAAACGTTGAACCAGTCCATTTGCAGCCGGAGTTCAAGACCCTCGCTGAATTTGATCGGATAGTAAACGTTCAGGTCCAAGTTCACTGTTGTCGGGGTCCGGTTAGAACCGATGCTGTTGACCGTATTCGCGAAACCCACCGGTGTAGCAGCAAGGCTCGGAACGATCGCTGTGCCACGCGGCAAACCGAATCCTTCGTTATTTCCGTATATCGCGTGCGGGGTAAGTTGGTTAAAGGGGATACCGGACTGAGCTCGGAACGACCCGCCCAGCATAAGATCGAACGGGAAACGATAGGTGCCATCAAACTTGAGCTGGTGCGGCCGGTCGTTGGGCAAACGACCATAAGTGTTGTTCAACAACGAAACCAGGTCGAACAACGAAGTGATGTTCGGATCGGACTGGCCGGTGTCGTTGCGGTACAACCCTTCGTAGTTTCCGATCAAGCTGGAATAGACATAAGAAGCGATGAACTGCACATTATTAGTGAATCGTTTGGTCGCGGTGAATTCGAACGCCCGATAGTAGCGGCGCGCGCGGCCAAAACACTGACCAGCGCCGCCGCCGATCTGGTTGCCCATCGCATCAAAAACCGGCGGCGTGCATGAGATAGCGTTGGTCGCACTTTCACCCGGATTGAACAGAAAGTAGCTCTGGCCGTCGTTGAATGAACCGTCCTCGATCACCGAACCCTGCGCACGATAGATGCCGGCAAAGCCCAAGGCCAAGTCCCGCACGATCTCGTATTCGAATCCGGCCCGGAGTTCATTGACCGTTTGCGGCTTCAAACCGTGATCTACGGGAGTATGGGATGAACCCAAGTTGCCCAGGTCGGC
>JBDSEC010000135.1:0-11388 GCA_039920205.1 Pyrinomonadaceae bacterium | reverse complement strand
TGCGGGTCGATCGTCTTGAATATGTCGTTGTTCAAATCGGTCATACCATTTCCGCCATTAAATTTATTAATTTTACCAAAAACACTGTTTAGGTAGATACTTTCTGGTAAAATAATTACACTGATTTGCGTAGGTTCGTTGTCATTTTAGTTTTCTTTTTCCGTTTTGTCGAACTTTTCGACGATGATTCGTTGCCTAAAGGTTTGACCATTCGCCTCATTTAGAAACACCCTTACAAGTTCTCTGGAACCGATTTTCGAAGATCGTGTGGTTGGTTAGATCAAAGAGGGAGCGCAGCGTAATGAGAGTCAGTGCGAAGTTAACCGTTTTACTGGTCGTTTTGGTCGCGGGATTTTTACCCATTTCCGCGCAGTCCCTTCCGTTATCCGAAAGCCTGGCCGAAACGGCGATGTTAAGGCTTTACCAGGATGCCGCTAAAAACGAGACCAGTGCTCCGGCCCGGTGGACCTATGAATATGGTGTCATCTTGAAGGGCATCGAAGCCGTCTGGCTCCACACCGGCGAAGGTAAGTACTTTGCCTATATTCAGCAGGGCCTGGATCACTTCGTTGACGACGACGGCAACATCCGCACCTACAAGCAAGACGAGTACAACATTGACAACGTGTTGCTCGGCCGGCAATTGCTGTTGCTCTACAAAGTAACCGGCAAGGAAAAATACGCCCGGGCGGCGGGTCGCCTGCGCGAGCAGTTAAAGAACCATCCGCGTACCAAAGAGGGCGGCTTTTGGCACAAGCAGATCTATCCGAATCAGATGTGGCTGGATGGTCTTTACATGGGCGAACCGTTCTATGCCGAGTATGCAGCGATGTTTGGCGAGGGCGATGCGGCTTTCAACGACATCGCGAATCAGTTCGTGTGGGTAGAGCAGCATACGCGCGACGCCAGAACCGGCTTGCTCTATCACGGCTGGGATGAATCGAAGAAGGAACGGTGGTCCAACCCTGAGACCGGCCGGTCGCCAAACATTTGGGGACGGGCGATGGGTTGGTATGCGATGGCGCTGGTGGATACGCTGGATCATTTTCCCGCCGCGAATCCGCGGCGCGCGGAGTTGTTGGCGATCCTTAACCGCCTGGCGATAGCGATTCAAAAGTATCAGGATCCCAAATCTGGTCTGTGGTATTTGATCGTTGACAAACAAACGGCCCAGAGTAACTACCTGGAAGCTTCGGCCGCCAACATGTTCGTTTATTCCTTGGCGAAAGCTGTACGTCTCGGTTATCTGCCGCCGTCATTTTTCAAGGTGGCCCAGAAGGGCTACGCGGGCATAAAGTCGAATTTCATCAAGACCGACGCCGGTGGCAAGGTGAATTTGGAAGGCAACATCAGCGTGGCCGGGTTGGGCAACAAGCCCTATCGCGACGGCAGTTACGAGTACTATTTAAGCGAAAAAGTCGTCACCAACGACCCCAAGGGATTAGGTGCGGCCATCATGGCGGCTAACGAGATGGAGATCTCGACCACTTTGTCCGTGGGTGCGGGTAAGATCGTCTTGCTTGATTCTTTCTTTAATAATGAGATCAAGAAGGACCCGCGCGGCAACAACATCTCGTGGCATTACAAATGGGGCGAACTGCCCGATAGCGGCTATAACACCTGGGGCAATATCTTTAACTACTTGGGCGTGAAGACCCGCATGCTTTACGATGCGCCCAGCGCGGCAAACCTTAAGCAGGCCGATATTTACATCATCGTCGATCCCGATACCATCAAGGAAACCACGACACCGAATTTTGTTGGACCGGTGCACGTGAAGGCGATCAGTGATTGGGTCAAGGCGGGGGGCGTATTGGTCCTAATGAGCAACGACGCGGGCAATGCCGATTTCGAGCATTTCAATAAACTGTCCGAAGCGTTCGGCATTCATTTTAATGAAAATAGCCGCAATGCTGTTCTCAATAACAACTACTCGATGGGTAAGATGTTCTTCCCGGCGGATCATCCGATCTTCAAGACCGCGAAGACGGTCTATTTGAAAGAGATCTCGACCTTTAAACTGTCACCGCCCGCCAAACCGATCTATGAAGATAAAGGCGATGTGATCATGGCGGTGTCCAAGTTCGGCAAGGGTACGGTTTACGCGTTGGGCGACCCGTGGTTCTACAACGAATACGCGGACGGACGGCGGTTGCCGCCGGAGTATCAGAACTACGCCGCCGCGCGGGACCTGGCGACGTGGCTGATCAAGCAATCAAAATAGATGCTAGATGTCAGATGCTAGATGTCAGTAATAAGGCAGCAAATTACGCTCCGGGATTTCCGGCTAACATCTAAAATCTAGCATCTGACATCTCGTCTCTGGAAAAGGAACGATGACACACTTGCGTTTTGGTCTGATCGGTTGCGGTGACATTGCGCGCAAGCGCATTGCACCCGCGCTTCGTGACCTGCCAAATTGCGAGTTGGTCGCGGTCAGCCGTGCTAACTTTGCGCAAGCGGAATCGTTCGCGCACGAATTCGGTGCGCGGCGTTGGTATCAGAACTGGCAGGACCTGGTCACGGACGAAGAAGTCGACGCGGTCTATATCGCCACGCCGGTCCACCTGCATGCCGCCCAAACGATCGCCGCCGCCAAAGCGGGCAAGCACGTACTCGTCGAAAAGCCAATGGGGTTGACGGTCGACGAATGCGACCGAATGATCGCGGCAGGTGCGGCCAACGAGGTCCGACTTGGCGTTGCTTATTACCGGCGTTTTTATCCCGTGATCGAGCGGATCAAGTCGTTGCTCGTCAAGGGTGCGATCGGCCGGACGGTGGTGGCGCAGATAAATGCGTTTGAATGGTTTGCTCCGGAACCATCAAATCCACGAAGCTGGTTGTTAAATAAAGCGATTTCCGGCGGCGGTCCCATGTTCGATTTTGGTTGTCATCGTATTGAGGTGCTGAACAGCCTGTTTGGGCCGGTTACGGCCGTAAAGGCGATGACCGGTAACGCGATATTCGAACGCGGGGTTGAAGACACGGCCACGGCGTTGATGAGTTTCGCGGATGGCGTGCGGGCTTCGCTGACCGTCACCCATGCCGCGCGCGAACCGCAAGACACGCTCACAATTTTTGGGACCGAGGGGTCATTGCATGTTGAGGTCTTGAATGCCGGCGGATTGGTCATCAAGGACCGCGACGGCGAGCGCGTCGAGGCGCATCCGCCACACGCCAATCTTCATTTGCCGTTGATCGATGATTTCGCAGGCGCGGTCCTCGACCAACGGGAACCGAGGGTCAATGGCCAGGTTGGGCGCGAAACGGCGCGCGTGATCGAAGAGATCTACCGTGATGCGGACGCCTGCGCCACTAGGCCGGCCTCGGCGATCTAATGTATCGGCAGTAGTTGGTTGAACAAAAGGAAGGAATTGGGAATGCAGAATAAACTAAAACATATGATCGGTGTGGCCGCGATCGTCGCCGCCGGCGCGATGACCACCTGGGCGCAAGCACCGGCGGTAAATACCCCGAAGCGCGAACCGAGCAAGGCGACGCGCGAGGTGGTGGTACTTTCGGGTCAATCCTTGGCCGACCTGAATAAACGTCTGCATCCTGATAACAAAGTCGAAGAACTATTCGGCGGCGCGGGCGTGGAATTGCGCGTCGCGGTTCAGCATGAAAAGAACACCGCTCCCGCGTCGGGCGAATTGCATGACAATTCAGACGATATCTATTACGTGTTGGAAGGCAGCGCCACATTGACCCTGGGCGGAACTATCGAGACCCCGCGCGAGGTGTC
This sequence comes from Pyrinomonadaceae bacterium, assembly GCA_039920205.1. Lineage (GTDB taxonomy): Bacteria > Acidobacteriota > Blastocatellia > Pyrinomonadales > Pyrinomonadaceae > JBDSEC01. The sequence continues at coordinate 7,643 of JBDSEC010000135.1, read as the reverse complement.
ACCCGGCGAATGGCGCGGACCAAAGATCATTGGCGGAAAGCAGATCGAGATCGCCCAGGGTGATCTGGTCGTAGTACCGCGCGGCACGCCGCATCAACGCAGTACCGTCGGCAAAGATTTCACGATGATCTTGATCAAAGTCTACACTGGCGGCATGCCGGCTCCCGCACCGAAGCCGGCGGTTCCGGCCGAACCAAAGAAACCATAGGGGCACCTTAAAGGTAACGCGTATTAGTTCAGAGTTGCGCCATTCAGGCGCGACGCCCGATCGCGCGCGCTCAACTTACCGTAAGCGCCCAATAGTTCAGAGTTGCGCCTTTCAGGCGCGATGACGTCGAGATTGGTTCATATTATCGATCGCGAAAATTAGTTCAGATCTACAAAATCGAAAATGATAATTCACTGTGGATAACCGGCTTATCTTTTGCAATCCTCGCACCCATGAATTTAGATCGTCCGAGCCCGAAGGGCGGCATGGTGTAGCCGTGGGCGAAGGCTTTGCGCAGCCCACGGATAAGTCACCAAATGTTCGGAGCCCGAAGGGCGGCAGCAGTTCGGATTACGGTCCGCTGCCGCCCTTCGGGCTCCATTCCAATTTCGGGCGTTCCGTGGACTTCGCAAAACACGCTACGCCCACGGCCACACTATGCCGCCCTTCGGGCTAGAGCGAGGTGACATCATCGGGGCTTGGCTTGGTTGGTGCGGCCCTTAATTCCAGCGTGCAATATCACCCTTCACTGTCGCAAGGCAGTTCAGTTGCGCGCTTTCGGTAAGGTGAATTTGCGGTGCGGTCATCACGCCTGAAAGGCGTAACTCTGAACTGAGGCGCGTTTCAGTAAGTTGACTCTGAGCCAACGTAATCACGCCTGCAAAACTTGACACTCCGCTTTATCCATTATCAATTGCCCTTTCAATTCTCGGCAGTGAAATCTACTCCGCTAACTGCACCATTCACCTCGATCACTTGAACGCTATTGCCGAACGTATGCCAACGGCTCGTGACCGAGATCACGCATGTTTCGCCCGACGGGATGCGGGTGAATTCATAGTATCCAAACGCGTTGGTCACCGCGGTAAACACTTCGCCACCGGGAGCGGTTAGAGACAGCCGTGCCATAGCAATTCCTTGTCCCGACGCGGTCGTAACCCTTCCGGAAACGGTCGCATCGGCCGCGGTCGGAACGAACAGATCGCGATTTAGATAGTTTTCCAGGTTGGTAAAGCCGTTGGGTGCAATGGCCGGGCCATCATTCGGATCGTTCGCATTCAACCCGTTCTGCATTTCCCATTGGTCCGGCATTCCATCCCCGTCGGTATCCACCGGCGCCGGCTGCGAATTCAGCACCGGAAACCCGCCCACCTCGGTCTGTGAATTGATCATGCTGCCATTTTCGTTCACCACCTCGGAAGTGATCCGTGAATCGACCGCATCGCGGTGCACCGCGTTCCCGGCGTTCAGCAGCACTAGGTTGTAGGCCATTTGCGCCGTATGAATATGTATATCGGGAAGCGCTTCCGGCGCTGGACCCGGCAACCGCGCGAGCGGGCCGCCTTGTTGAGTGTAAAGGTTTACGAACATGGCCCAACCGGTATCCGTGCCGTCATGGATGCCATTGACGTTGCCGTCGATGACATTACCGGTCTGGTAGATCCAGGTGTTCGGGCTGCCGCCGTTAAACGCGCGGTTCCGTTTGGTGACCCCGGTGTTGGGTCCGGCAACCAGGTAATTGCCAACGTAATTGACTTTGGTAATGCCTTCATCGATCGGCCCGCTATAGCTCGCATCCGTTCCCCAATCGTAGATCACGTTATTCACGAAATCGAGCGTGATATTGTCACCCACGCGCGGATTCCGGTTGAAGTGATGCGCGTACAAGTTGTGATGGAAACTTAGCTTGCCGTCGCCGTAACGGATCAGCGAGCCAAAGCCATGCCGTCCCTCGAGATGTCAGGATAGATTCAAACTTTCGGTGATCATCGACCATTGCACCGTGACCCGGTCGGAATCGGTTACGGATAGACTCTCGTCGATGCTCCACGATGCGGAAACGTGATCGATGATCACATCCTTCGAGTTGTCGACCCAAAGGGCGTCACCCTGCATCGCCGGGCAGCGGATATCCCCGCCGCGGAAACGCATATATCGGATCACCACATGTTGCGTGTTGTTGACGACGCTGGTAAACCCAGCGACGGTAATGCCGTCGCCCGGCGCGGTTTGTCCCGCCAGGGTCAAGAATGGTTTGTTGATGATCAGTTGAGAATCCAGATAGATCGTGCCCGCAAGATCGAACACTATCGTACGTGGTCCAGTCGCGGATTGAATGCCATTGCGCAAACTTCCGGCGCCGGAATCATTTAGGTTGGTTACGTGATAGACATCACCGCCGCGTCCGCCGATCGCGTAGGCGCCCGTGCCCTCGGCCTCGGGGAACGCCTTGAGGGTTGAGCGGATATTCAGATTGCCGGTCGCGCTGCCGCTGTAGTTCGGGTCGCTGACCGTCGCCAGGACCGCGTAGTTGCCGATCGCTGACGGCGTGGCGGGCGAACCGCTGTAAGTAACGGTAGTGCCGATACCCAGCGGATTTGTCACCACGGTTGCCGCCTTTGGACTACCGTCAAAATTCTGCGTCAGGTTGCTTAGCGTAACCGTAGCAGCCGCCGGATTGATCACCAGCGTCCCGGTTGTCGATCCGTGATACCCCGCAGTCGTAACGGTAGCAACGACCGGATAACTGCCGGCGTTTACCGGCAACGTCGCCGAACCGTTGTAGGTCACGTCAACCGTCAATCCCCCCGGGTTGGTCGTCACGGTGGCGGATTTGGCAAATCCGTCGTAGGTATAGCTAAGATTCGACAGGCTAACCGCCGCCGTTAGCGTTTCATCCGGTACCCAGCCGCCCAAAGTGTTGGACGGTATGCGCCAGAAGTCAGCGTCGGTCGAAGAAAGTTGGCACGAGATCGGGTGCCGCGCCGAGACATCGATCGGCGTCACGCCATCCAACGCGGTCGAGTTGTATTCACAGTATTTGATATTGGGATAGTTTGCCGGCGTTTCCGGCAGGCCCGGCGTATTGAATAGCCAACCGACCGGCGCCAGGTGCGTGTCCATCTTGGTATCGATCCACATGACCTGGCTGAACGGATAGTCGTCGGGGTCGATACGCCCGAGATAATTTCCCGTGGTGATCCCGGCGCCCTTGGTCAGGCGGCAGTTCACATAAGTATTACCTGCGTTCGGTGAAACGTTGCGAATCTGGGTGTAGTATCCGGCGTTCCGTAACGACTTTAGCTCGGTATCCTTGAAATACGTCGACCCGTTGCCCCACATAAAATCTACATCGCCTTCGATATAACTATTTATGATGAACGCCGATTTTTGCGTCAGCAACGTGTCCTGATAGCTCAATAGATTCACGCTGTTGACGATGGCGCGTAAACCATTCAGTCGGAGCGCTTCGGCCTGCGAACCGCCTTGCGGTGTGATGTTGTGCAGCGTGATCGTTTCCAAGGCAAAGTCCGCCGCATCCACGCCGAACGAGGTGCGGTTGTTGCCCGTGATGGCGCCATTCAAACTATTGTTGTTCGCATACTGAACGATGCTGTTATCGCGGCTCTCGCCCCGAACGGTGATGAACGGTTTGGTCGACGGGACGTAAACGATCTCGGTGTACGTGCCAGCATTGACCGTGATGATGCGTCGCACGGTGTTGCTGGTTGGTACCTGATCGATCGCGCCCTGGACGGTGCAGAAATCACCGCTGTTATCCGCCGCGACCGTAAACAATGTCGAGGCGGCGGCAGGCAGCGTAGTCTTGGTGGTAAAGCGCCAGGTGGTCGTGTCGCTGAACCCCGAGAACGGAAGGTTGACCAGATCCTTGATCGCGCCGGGCTCGACCGTGACGTAATAGGTCTGGTTAACCGCCAAGGGTGTCTTCGGATAGATCGTCGCGGTGTTGCCCGTGACGATGATCGGGAAATATCTATAGGGCGTACCGTTGCCGCCGATCACGCGGGTCGGCGCAGCGTTGGACATATCGATGTCTTCGATCAGTGTACCGCCCAAGGTGAAGATCTTGACGTGACCGGAATTTCCCACTTGCGGGATCTGGTTGAAAGTAATTGCCAGCGTCGTATCGGTACATCTACCCAAACTATTATTGGTGGGCGAAAATGCCGTGGCGCTCATCGCCGAGACAACGGTCAGTTGGGCCGGGTCGCTGGGGACCACACCGCCGCCGTTGCTGACATTGACCGTGTAGCTGGCCGTGTCACTCGGCGTGACGGAAGCAAAGTGCAGGGTCGCGCTATTCTCGCCACCCAGAATATTCCCATTCTTGAACCACTGATATTGCAGGTTCAGCCCCGTCGCGCCCACCGTCAGATCCGCCGGAGTCCCAACGGTCGCGATGGTATTTACGGGCTGCTGGTTAATTACCGGCGGCGGATCGACCGGTCCCGAGGAAACGATCAACGTAACCGGGTCGCTGGTCGCGCTGCCCCCCGGATTTGTGACCGTTACTTTATAGGCCCCGGCATCAGCCGGCAAGACATTATTTAGTTGAAGGTTCGCCGTCGTTGCCGTGGCGTTACCCATGATCGGGTTGTTGTCTTTGTACCATTGATAAGCGAGTTCGACACCGGTGACGCCGACCGAATATTGCACATTGCTGCCGGCGGCCACGGTTTGCGAAAGCGGCGCTGGCGGCGTCGTGATCACCGGAGCCGCCGGGGTGTAGTCAACCTTTATTCGCATGAACTTTACCTTTTGCGCAAAGTTGGTTCCGGCGATGCGGAAATCAAACCAATCAAAGGCCGTGTAAGGAGTTGCACTGGTCTCAGTAGCGCTGTAGCTCATACCGGTGAGGGCTCCGCCGGTTACAGTCACGGTTAGCAAGGTTTGATTCGCCGCCGTCCGCTGGATCGTGTAGTTCAGGGTGTAGGGTGTGTTGTCTACCAGCACTTGGCGAGTAGTGGCGCCGCTGCCCGGGACCAGGGTAAAACCGGCCGCGGTGAATGAATTGAAAACATTGGTGATCGGGGTCGGCGTCACGACGTCACGGCGGTAGAGCGCAAATGGATTGCTTCCCGGCGTGTTGGTAAAGAACTGCAGCGCGTAGCCGGTATCGTCACCGAATTCCGCGGCGCTGTTCCCGCCGGTTAGATCCGTAGTTCGGCGCGAGCCATTCGAATTCAGAATGCCAAATCGGATGTCGCTGTTTGAAATATTGGCAAACCCGGTCACCGAGAAGCTAAGCGAAAAGGAAAGCGAGTCACCCACGCTTAAATTAACTGGTGAACCAGAGTTGGTGAAATAAGCCCAATAGGCATCGGCGCTGGTTCCCGTGGTCGCGAGGTTATATTCAACTGATCCAACGGCATCGGTCCGCGTCGTACCCGAGCGCGACTTCAATACGGACAGTGAATTACCCGGAAGGTTTTGATTGGTGCTGATGCCATCTGCGAACTGGTCGTCAATTACCGTGGACGCGTGCACGATCAGGCTCACGGCAAAAACACCGGCCACAAACAAACTGATCGCGATCGCGATTCTGAAGTGGAATTTACTCATGATGCAACCTACCCTCTTGAATCTGTTGGAACCTTGAAAAAGCGCCGTGATGAACCAACGTCACATTTCACCCGCAACACCCGTTTAGCAACCTGGCGACAAACGGAAACGGCGTGCTTGATCCCGGGCGGTTTGCCGATTTTCGAGCAAATCGGAGACTGTGGACTAATTGCTCCATTTCACTCCAGCGGTAAAATAGGTAATACCAATTAACTGATAATGTGCAAAATGTTTATCACCATTGCAAATTACCTGTCAAGCAGTTTCCACAGATTTTATTGTGCGGGGTGATAATTCTAGACCTCGGCTACGCGCCGAGCAATAAGAACTAGAGAATTATGGTAAACAAACTCTTGCGTATTACTAAGAACTGGCTATACCACTGAGGGGAATACAGGCTTTTTACGTCGCAAGGTCCTATATGTACGGTTAACGGTGCTAATGAACTTGACTATGGGTTGCCGGTGAGAATTTCGAGATGCCTTCGAGCGGAATAGCCGTGCCCAACCCCGCGGGCAATACGTTTGGGCCGGGCCGCACCCGAACCCAAAGGTTTGAAGAAACGATTAGCGGCAGGTTACCGTTTTGCCGCAGTTTTTTTCAGATGCTTCGCTAATCCGAGTTTTTGTTCCTTGATGCCTTCGATCGCTTGTGCGGCCATAAGCTCGGCGCCGAGGGGCGAAAAGTGAGTGTTGTCTTCTATGCCATTGGGGTAATTCGGATTTTCGCCCGGCTTTAATTGCAGAAACAATTTGCGCGAATCTTCGGGGCCATATTGCTTGATCACAACTTCGGTTTTGCGGTGCATGTCGATCAAGGCCACTTTGTATTCCGTGGCGACGCTGCGCACTAGATCGGGATACTCGCCGTGCGAATCTTTAAAGACGCCGGCACTATCGAACCCCCGCCGCATGACCGGTGTTAACAGAACCGGGATCCCCTTTTTGGCGCGAACGTCCGTAACAAAGCGGACCAGGTTCGCGCGGAATTGTTCCGGCGTTGTGTAACGCTCGACCTTCGTCTTGGATTCGTCGTTGTGACCGAATTGGATGAAAACGTAATCACCCTTCTTCATTTGATCAACGATCGCTTGCCAACGTCCCTCGGAGAGAAAGGTCTTGGTACTGCGGCCATTCTGCGCGCGGTTGTCGATCTTTACTTTGGCGGGATCGAAGTGTGGCTGCAGGAATTCACCCCAACCGGTTTCGGGCCGTTTGTCCGCCTGCTTTTCGGCCATCGTCGAATCGCCCGCCAAGTAAACCGTCACTGGGCCCTTCCCCTGAACCATCGACCCTAGTAAGACCACAACAACCACTGCAACAAAAGTCTTCATTTTCATCCTTACAGAGAAATGGCGTTGGACCACATCGCGCGGCCCAACGCCACGGACCTACTGTCTACTTTCTACCGTCTACTGTCTACTCTTTCTCTACTGCGCGATCGAATCAAATCGATCCACATAATTCACCGCGTAGAGCTCAACCGTGCGGATGATGCGGGTGAACAGCGCGCGCTGATCACTCTTTTTAGTAATGCGGTCGCGCAGAAAGAGCATGGCATTGGCCTCGCCCCAATATTCCCGGTCTTCCCAGATCTCAACCGGCGTTCCGCCCATTTGGTGCGACAGGTCCACCAACTTCGGATCGCTGGTGTTGCGGCCATTGCTGAGCAAGATCTTGTTGTACTCGGGCATCAACTTATTTTGCAGCCGATAATGTGCGCCGTTCACCACCGAGGCCTGTTTTACATGACCAAATTCATGTGCGATCTTCGCCGCCGCCAGGATATTTCCGTTTAGCAAAGACGGCTCGCTATGAGCCAAGGCGCTCATCACTGGATAGTAGATCGGGTTGGGGTACCCCGAATCGATCCGCGTGCCCAGCGAAATAGTGGCGGACACCAATTCTCCCGCATCGTTCCATTCATATTTGCTGGTTCCGGCCCCATTCCGTTCGTCGTTGGTTACGGTGATCACCAACGTAAAATGTTCCCGGTGGAGGAATGCATCCCACTGCACGCGGCCGATCTCGGTTGAAAGGAATTCTGACTTCCACGCCAAATAGCGTTCTTT
>JBDSEC010000134.1:0-3579 GCA_039920205.1 Pyrinomonadaceae bacterium | reverse complement strand
GGCGGACTGAATGGCGCGGTGGACAGCGTTTCCTACCAACTGAACGATTCACGTGGTAACGAAGTTTTGAAGGGAACCCTGCGCGTCAATGCCTTGGGCGGATTCGACACTGCTTTCAAACTGCCCGACACGATCAATTTGGGCTACACGCCGTTGATCTTGAACGCGCTGAAGAATGGTACCGGGGTCGGAATAACCGGCAACGGCGCCGTACATCAAATTCAAGTACAAGAGTTCCGTCGTCCCGAATTCGAGGTGTCGGCCAAGACCGAAAGCGAAGGACCGCATTTCGTTGGCGGCAAGGCGAGCGTCTCAGTGGCCGCGAGCTATTTCGCCGGTGGCGGACTGGCCAATGCCGACGTCAATTGGAGTGTTACTTCGACCCCGGGATATTTTACGCCACCGAACCGGAGCGACTACACGTTTGGTAAATGGATCCCCTGGTGGCGGCCCGGCGGCGGCGACAGCCAAAGCCACACGGAAACCTTCAAGGGCACGACGGACGCAAGCGGCAAACATCGCCTACAGATAGATTTCGATTCAGCCAATCCACCGCGTCCGTACCAGGTCTCGGCCGAGGCCAGCGTGATGGACGTAAATCGGCAGGCGTGGAATTCCTCCACTTCGGTGTTGGTCCATCCCGCTGATCTTTATGTCGGTGTTCGCAGCCCGCGTACTTTCGTCCAACCGGGCGAGCCGCTGGTCGTCGAATCGATCGTCACTAACCTGGACGGAAAAGCTGTCATCGGCCGCGATATCAAGATGCGCGCGGTGCTGAACGATTGGACCTACGAGAACGGTTCGTGGAAACAGACCGAGACCGATCTGCAGGAATGCACGGTCAAGTCGGCGAACGACGCGGTCCAGTGCACGTTCCAACCAAAGCAAGGCGGGACCTATACGGTTAACGCGACGATCAGGGATGATCGCGAACGCCGAAACGAGAGCGAACTGACCCTCTGGGTCGCGGGCGGAAAGGAACCACCCAAGCGCGAGGTCGAGCAAGAAACCGCGCAAATGATCCCCGACAAAAAAGAATACGCACCCGGCGACATGGCGCAAGTATTGGTCCAATCTCCGTTCACCCCCGCCGAGGGTGTCTTAACCCTGCGGCGTAGCGGCTTGGTCAAGACCGAACATTTCAAGATGACCGGCCCGTCGTACACATTGCGCATACCGATCGAGGAAGGTTACCTGCCCAACATTCATGTGCAGGTGAATCTGAACGGCGCCGCGCCGCGTTCGGATGACGCCGGTAAGGTTAATGACAAGTTGCCGAAACGTCCGGCCTTTGCCAGCGGTTCGTTAAACCTGCCCATATCGACGGCTAGCCGCAAACTAACCGTCACGGCTACGCCGCAACAGAAAGCGATCGAGCCGGGTGGCGAAACCACGGTTGATGTTGTGGTCAAGGATTCAAACGGCAACTCGGTCGCCGGGACCGAGACCGCGGTCGTCGTGGTGGATGAATCGGTGTTGGCGCTGAGTAATTACCGGATGGAGGACCCGTTAGGGGTGTTCTATTCGACGCGCGGTGATGATGTAAGTGATTACTATTCGCGAAGCAAGATCCAATTGAGTAATCCAGATCTTCTGCCTACCACGATAGCCGCGAATACGGCTCCGCAAGGAGGAGCAGGCGGCGGCCGCAGAATGGAGGCGCGCGCGGGAATGATGGCGGATGGCATAATGCCGCCCGCTCCGCCAAAGCCCATGGTGGCGATGTTGAAGAAAGCGCCCGGCGAAGCTGACGCTGATGATAGCCGTGGTGACACGCCGATCGCACTTCGGACGAATTTCAATGCATTGGCGGTCTTTGCTGCTTCGGTGCCGACGGATGCCAGCGGCCACGCGACGGTCAAGGTCAAGGTGCCCGACAACCTGACGCGTTATCGCATCATGGCGGTCTCCGTCGATGGGGCGAGGCGTTTTGGCAGCGGCGAATCGAGTCTGACCGCGCGGATGCCCTTGATGGTGCGGCCCAGCGCGCCGCGTTTCCTGAACTTTGGCGACAAGTTCGAACTCCCCGTCGTCGTGCAGAACCAAACCGACGAACCCATGACGGTCGACGTAGCGGTGCGCGTGACCAACGCCGAACTAACTGCCGGCGATGGCCGCCGCGTGACCGTGCCGGCGAACGATCGGATAGAAGTGCGGTTCCCGACCTCTGCGGTTAAAGCCGGGACCGCCCGGTTCCAGATCGGCGCGACGGCCGGCCGGTTTGCCGACGCGGCCGAAGTCTCGCTGCCGGTTTACACGCCCGCCACGACCGAAGCTTTCGCTACCTATGGCGAGATCGACAACGGCAGCATCACGCAACCGGTGCAGGCGCCGCCCGATGTCTTCCCGCAGTTTGGCGGGCTGGAGGTAACCACTTCGTCCACGCAGTTACAGGAGCTGACCGACGCCCTGATCTACTTGAACTCGTACCCATTCGAGTGCTCGGAACAGCTCTCGTCGCGCATCCTGGCCTTGGCCGCCATGCGGGATGTGCTGACCGCCTTCAAGTCAAAGGATCTGCCCACGCCCGAAGCGATGAAGGCGTCGGTGGCCCGCGACATCAAACGGCTGCAAGGCATGCAAAACGGCGATGGCGGGTTTGGCTTCTGGAAACGCGGCGAAGAATCGTGGCCCTATTTGGGCATTCACGTTGCGCATTCGCTGCAACGCGCAAAGGAAAAGGGTTACGACGTGCCCGACGATATGCTGAAGAAGTCGCAAGGCTATCTAAAGAATATCGAAAGCCACTATCCCAAATACTACGGGCCAGAAGTGCGTTGGGCGCTGACGTCCTATGCGCTTTATGTCCGTAACCGTATGGGTGATAACGACGCGGCCAAGGCGCGCAGCATTATCGCGCAAGCCACGTTGCCGAAACTCTCGTTCGAGAGCATCGGCTGGCTGTTGTCGGTCTTGTCCAAGGATAAGAACTCGGCCGCGCAGGTCACGGCGATCCGCGAGTTCCTGAACAACCACGTCACCGAAACCGCCGCCGCGGCGCACTTTGCCGTGTCGTACAGCGATGGCGATTACTTGTTGTTGAACTCGAACCGGCGGGCCGACGGCGTGGTGCTCGAAGCCCTGATCGGCGACCAGCCCGACAGCGATCTGATCCCAAAGATCGTGCGTGGTTTGCTGGCCAATCGGACCAAGGGCCGTTGGGGCAATACGCAGGAGAACGCGTTCATCCTGCTGGCCTTGGATCGTTACTTCAACACCTACGAAAAGGTCACGCCCGAGTTTGTCGCGCGGGTTTGGCTGGGTGACAAGTATGCGGGCGAGAACTCGTTCGTAGGCCGATCGACCGATAGCTATCAGTTGAACATACCCATGCGCTTCCTGACCGAAACGCCAGGGCCGCAGAACCTGATCTTGGCCAAGGACGGACCGGGTAGGCTGTACTACCGCATCGGGATGAAGTACGCGCCGACCAGCCTTGATCTGAAACCGGCGGACTACGGCTTTACCGTCGAACGGGTATACGAAGCGATCGACGATCCGGCTGATGTCCGGCGCGAAGCAGACGGCACCTGGGTGATCAAAGCCGGCGCCAAGGTCCGCGTGCGCCTGACCATGGTG
>JBDSEC010000133.1:0-4111 GCA_039920205.1 Pyrinomonadaceae bacterium | reverse complement strand
GCCATTCGGGTTTTGCTGACAACCGTTTTGGGGTACTTGTGCGCGGTACAGTTGCCGCCGCTGCTGGGTGTGCCGATCCGTTGGGGGGCGGTGGGCCTGACGGCTTCGGCCGGTTTGGCCGGTTGGGTCGAGTTTGTTCTGCTGCGCCGCAAGCTGAATCACCGGATCGGCCGGTCGGGTTTGCCACTGAGTTTCGTAATGAAGCTCTGGGGCGCGGCTTTTATCGCGGCGGCGGTCGGTTGGGGCGTCAAGCTCGCCTTGGCCAAGATCCATCCACTGCACCCGATCCCGGCGGCGGCGATCATCTTGGGACCGTACGGCATTACCTACTTCCTATTGGCGTCGGCGGTCGGAGTGACCGAAGCCCGGGCCGTTATCAGCAAAATTCTCCGCCGGATTCCGGGTCTAGGCCGTTAAATCATTGATTGTAGGCCGGTTATAAACTTCTTTATTATTTTGTAAAAAATGTTTTTTTATTTCTGGAGGATGCGGGGCATTATCACTTTAATTAAGTACCGGAAGAAAACAGTTGGTAAAAAGCAGCGGCAGGCGGACACAGGGGTTGGGTGCTCCAAGTTCGCGGCCGTTTTGCTTTTAACGTTCGACCGGCCGTTAGCCGGTCGAATTTAGTTTGCCCACCGGCTGGCTTCAGTGAAAGCTCAAGCTACCAAACCGAGAATCGACAGACTAACAGGCTGTCGGACGCCGGATTGACCTCTCCATCCCTTCCTCCTTATCATCATCCCATGCACAAAGTGGTCACCGCCGCACAAATGCGCGAGATCGATCGTCAATCCACGGAACAATTCGGCCTGCCGTCACTCCAGTTAATGGAAAATGCCGCGCAGGCGGTTACCGATTCGGTAATGATGCTGGCGGGTTCCGGTTCGTTCCGGGTACTGGTCTTTTGCGGTCCGGGCAACAACGGCGGAGACGGCGCTGCGATCGCCCGACAGCTGGCCGAAGCGGGTGGCGAGGTTTGCGTCGTATTGGCGAAACCGAGAGCGGAAACCAAAGGCGATGCGCGGACGAATATAGACGCCATCTTTCAGATGAGTGACGCGGTTACCGACGATGCCCTGGTGGAGCTCTACGAATGCACGGACGAGGAAGGGTGGGCTAGCTTTGTGGCTACCGGTATTGGATCGCATCCCAATTTCATTGTCGATGCATTGTTTGGAACGGGCCTAACGCGCCCGTTGGGCGGACATTACGAAGCGATCTGCAATTACATAAATGAACTCGGCGGAAGCGAGTCGAACAATGCGCCGTGGGTGATCTCGGTCGATGTTCCCTCCGGCCTTAACTCGGATTCGAATGAATTGATGGGAACAAGTGTTCAGGCCTTTACCACGGTTACCTTTACCGCGCCAAAACTAGCGAATGTTTTGCCTCCCGCATCGCGACAAAGTGAAACATTGACCGTCGCACCGATCGGCTCCCCGGCCATTTTAGTCGATATGGCGGACAGCCGGCTTTTTTTGACCAGCGAATCTGATGTTCAGGATTGGATGGTATCAACCCGATATCGAGCGGGCTCGTTCAAAAATAGTCACGGACATGTTCTGGTCATCGCCGGGTCGCGCGATTACGCGGGCGCGCCGGTTCTCTGTGGTGATGCGGCGATGTGTTCGGGCGCTGGATTAGTGACCGTCGCCACGCCCGCTTCCGCGATGCCAGCGGTGAGTGCCCGACTAATGCCTGAGATCATAACCGCCACTTTAGCGGAAACCGATAGTGGCGCGGTCAGTTTGGACGCCATACATCAAGTCGAGAAGTTAGCCCAACGCGCCAACGTGATCGCGGTCGGTCCGGGACTGAGCTCGACCGGCGAGCCGACGCGCGAGTTCATGCGCTGGCTGGTCGAGCATCGTCAACGACCCCTGGTTATCGACGCAGATGGGTTAAACGCACTTTCACCGTGGCCGGAAGGTCTACGTGGTTCGGATGAATTACCGTTGATCCTGACTCCGCATTTGGGCGAAATGCGGCGGTTGTTGGGTGCTGAGGTCGGCGAACGACCGTGGGTCGCAGCGAGCGAGTTCGCCCAAACGCATAATGTCGTTTTGGTATTAAAGGGCGAGCGTACCCTGGTCGCGATCCCCGATGGCCAGGTGTTTATTAACCCTACCGGCAACCCGGGCGTCGGAACGGCCGGCGCGGGCGACACCATGACTGGTGTTATCGCTGGATTCGTCGCGCAGGAAGTGGCCACAAATCGTGAAAAACCTCGACTTGGCGAGGCCGTCCGTGCGGCCATATATGTTTGCGGCGAGGCGGCGGACATTGCGGTCGAAGATCTGGGTATGCGCGGCATGACGGCCAGCGCCATTAGATCCTACCTTTCACAGGCGATGCTCGACTTAGCGCGCGGGACGGAGAAACCGTGGCAGTAGCTAACACTGATTCAGTGGTTCACACGGCCGGCACCGAAGCCGATACTTTCGCCTTAGGCGAAGCGATCGGCCGCAGTCTGCGTCCCGGCGACGTAGTTTTGTTGAGCGGTCAATTGGGCGCGGGCAAGACGGTCTTCACCAAAGGAATTGCGGCAGCGCTCGGCGTTCATGCGGACGAGGTACACAGCCCGTCTTTTACCTTGGTCAATTTTTATCCCGGCGCATTGCCGCTTTATCACATAGATCTTTATCGCCTGAACGCGAGTGCGGAAACGGCCTACGCGGTCGATCTGGACGAGATATTGCAGGACGCGAGCGCGGTTGTGGTCATCGAATGGGCCGAAAGGTTAGGCAATTTTCCGTTGCCCGCTACCGTCTGGAGAGTGTCGATCGAGGGGGATGGGGATGAACCCAGGAGTATCTGCATTTCGCGGCCGGTCGGGAGCCCGAGGTAAGCAAGAGTTCGGCCGTCATAGACCGTCCGTCATTCTTCGCCGCGTAGCGGTCGTCCGACTGTAGACGTGGGTTTCAACCCACGGGCGGCCAAAGAAAATTCCGCGTCGCTTTGCGACGCATCGATTTATCCCCGCCCGATCATCACGATCCAAAAACCAGGGACCAGGGCACTGGTTCGCGTTTAACTTCGCCGCCGGCGGTCAAAGGCCGGCTCGGGTCATTCTTGATGGATTTCGCCTGGGTCGCAAAGCCGACACCCTGTGCTTAATGCTTTCCGTCTTTATAACACTGGCGCGGAGATGCTATACTGAATAAAAGTGATTACTAGTTTTTGAACAGGTTTGGAGTTTAAGATTATGCCATATCCGGAATTTATGATTCAGCCGATGCGCCAGGAATTGACCAGCGTAGGATTTGAAGAATTGCGTACGCCCGAGCAGGTGGACGAGGTCGTCAATGGTACCGAAGGTACCGTGATGATCGTCGTGAATTCGGTCTGCGGATGCGCCGCGGGTAAGGCCCGGCCGGGCATTGCGCGGTCTTTGCAAAATGCGATCAAGCCGGATCGTATCACTACGGTTTTCGCCGGCGCGGACATCGACGCGACCGATCGCGCGCGCGGTTATTTTACCGGTTATGCACCTTCATCGCCGTCGATCGGTATCCTGAAGGGCGGTAAGTTGGTCTATTTAATGCAGCGCAGCGATATCGAAGTGCGCGGCCCGCAAGACATCGCGCAGGAATTGATCAATGCGTACGAGACGCATTGCAGCAAGGAAACCGCCGCGGCTGGTTAAGTTGCGACCGTCACGAAATACAAAAATGCGCGCCGATTATAATTGGCGCGCATTTTTTGCGTCCGACCGACGGTTAGTCTGTTGGTTCTATTTTCGCAGGTGGCCCGTCACAATTAGGCAAGCAAGTCGGGTATCACGCCCCGACAGGTTAACAACCTGTCGTACCGTCGTACGACAAACGGTTAGAGTCGCTAGCTGAATCACGAAATGGTCGATATTCGTTTGAAAGGTTGTCTCTTCTGGGTACCCATCGACGGTGTGTGATCAAAGTTTACGTCGGTAACGCGGCTATGCCGCTCTATGTGCGGAAAGGTTCTACCTTTCAGGCAGTTAACTAAAATAGACTGCGGCTATGCCGCCGGGGGCGTAGCCCCGGAGAGACCAGGAAGGGGCTACTTTTAGGCGAGGCGGAGCCATCGCCGCACAAAGAGCGGCGGAGCCGCGGAAATGCGATTGGAACTG
>JBDSEC010000132.1:0-5424 GCA_039920205.1 Pyrinomonadaceae bacterium | reverse complement strand
GCGATGGTGCGCGGAGTACGCGAAATGGGCCTGGAGGCCTGCTGTACGCTCGGAATGCTCAATGACGAGCAGGCGGCGGCGTTGGCTGATGCCGGGCTTACCGCGTACAACCACAATTTGGATACGTCTCCCGAATTTTACGATCAGATAATCACCACGCGGACGTATGACGAACGCTTGCAAACCCTGGCTCGCGTGCGTGGCGCGGGCATAACCGTATGCAGCGGCGGCATCATTGGGATGGGCGAATCGAAACGGGATCGCTACAGTTTGCTGCAACAGCTTTCCAACCAAACGCCGCATCCGGAAAGCGTACCCATTAATCAGCTTGTCCGGGTAGCTCACACGCCGTTGGAAGATCAAACGCCCTTGGACACTTTTGAGTTTGTAAGGATGATCGCGACCACTCGAATTCTGATGCCGGCTTCAGTGGTACGGTTGAGCGCCGGAAGATTAGAGTTATCGGACGAGGCCCAGGCCATGTGTTTCCTAGCCGGCGCGAATTCCATCTTTATGGGTGACAAGTTATTGACCACACCCAATCCCGAATCCGATCGCGACCGGGTCCTGTTGGATAAGTTGGGTATGCGTCTTCGATCATCCGAGAAGTCTCATGCGGTCGCCGCGAATTGACCAACTATGTCGGCGAGTTTGGAGGAGAGAATTCGCGGCCGTCTGGCCGCTATCGATGCCGCCGGCGAACAGCGAACGCTGGAATTGCCGCGCGGCATTGACCTTTGCTCAAACGACTATCTCGGTCTCGCTTATCACCCTTTGCTTAAGTCGTGTATGGCGGAAGCGATTCAGCGGGAAGGTTGTGGCGCCACCGCGGCCAGACTACTACGTGGCGAACGAGATTGTTTTTCCTTGCTCGAGCGCCGGTTTGCCGCCTTCAAAGGTACCGAACGTGCCCTTTTTTTCGGCAGCGGCTATGCTGCCAACCTGGGCATGTTGACGACGTTTCTGGAGCCGGGAGATGTCGTTTTTTCCGATTCGTTTAATCACGCCAGCTTGATCGATGGAATTCGGTTGGCGAAGGCCGAACGGGTTATCTTTCCCCATCTGGACATTGAATCTTTAGCGCGACTTCTATCTGAGACCAGTTGCGCGGGACGTAAATTCCTCGTGACCGAATCGCTATTTAGCATGGACGGTGACCTGGCGCCGTTGGCCAAGTACGCGGAACTATGCCGATCGTCAAATGCATTGATGTTAGTTGACGAGGCGCACGCGGTCGGCATTTATGGCGCCCAGGGAAGTGGTTTGATCGAGCACACCGGAACGGCCAACGACGTATTCCTGTCGATGAACACCGCCGGGAAGGCACTCGGCGCCGCCGGAGCTTTCGTAGCGGGACCCGCGTGGGCCATCGAATATCTAGTTCAGCGGGCACGTTCATTCATGTTCTCGACGGCACCGCCTCCCGCCTTAGCCGCGGCCATCGATGCGGCGTTAGATATAATTGAAGCCGAACCCGAACGCCGCCATCGATTGCGGGAAAATGTCACCCTTTTGCGCAAACTTTTGGCGGAGCAGAGCATTCCTTTGCCAAACGATGCAACGCAGATCATTCCTATCCTGATCGGTGATAGCCGCCGCGCCGTTGCGGTAGCAGAACAGTTACAAAGTGACGGTTATGATGTGCGCGCCGTTCGACCGCCCACCGTACCCGAGGGAACGGCCCGCTTACGTCTATCGCTGAATAGTGAGCTCACGAAGGCTCAACTTGGCGGATTGGCAGACGCGATCAGCCGCGTGGGTGCCTCGCGACCGAACCAAGCCGCAACCGTCTGAAATAGCTTTCCGGCTTTTGAACCTTATGATGCGTGGATTATTCATCACCGGTACCGATACAAATGTGGGGAAGACCGTGGTGTCGGCGGCGTTGATGCACCGTTACCGGAGAACTGCTCCATTGGTATATTGGAAGCCGATCCAGACCGGGATCGAGCAAGACGACGACACGGTGACGGTTACCGAATTGGGCCGCTGCGAGCGTCAAGAGATCTTCAATGAAGGGATCCGGTTACCCGAACCACTTTCGCCGCATTTGGCCGCCATGAAGGCCAAGCAGACTATTGAAATTCCCGCCCTCGTGCGCCTGGTGGTAGGTCATTCGGAAACGATCCGCTGGATCGTAGAGGGGGCTGGCGGATTATTGGTGCCGCTAAACGATCAGCACTTGCAGCCGTCACTGATCGCACAATTGCATTTACCGGTTTTGTTGGTCGCTCATTCGGGTTTAGGGACGATCAACCACACATTACTCACCTTGGAGGCGATGAGGCATCGTTCGTTACGGATCGCTGGTGTTGTGATGGTCGGAACCCCCAATCCGGAGAACCGCGCGGCGATCGAAAAGATCGGAAATGTAAATGTCGTGGCCGAGGTCCCGCAGTTCAATCCATTAAGGCCTTCACTATTAGAGCCCTGGGCCAGCGCAGAGTTTGACCGCAAAAGTCTGTTGCAGGAATATTTAGACTAAGTGGATCCACTGTTACCGACCACTTTATGCGCGCGACAGCTGAGTGCTCAGTATCTGGTTGGACTCAATTCTCGCGTATTGGGCCTATTCACGATACAGCTCGGCTGCTGCCCAGTGCGGTGAGGCTTGCCTCACCGGCGAGTCTTCGCATTCTTGCGGCTATGCCGCGAATTAGTGCGGTCTTTTTTTGAATTCTTGCCAGGGTGTAATTAAAAGTTTGAGGTACTAAAAACATCGATGGTTATTGTCTTGCGCGAGAGGCGCGTGTTGGCAGCCTTTAGGCGGAATCGTTCCCAACCTGCCCGTTCAGTTTTGCGATTCATTCACGGCACGGTTCCGCCTGATGATGCTGTCTTAAAAAGCAGGCTAACACATCAGGAGTGCCGAACTCCCCTCCTATGCTTAGGAGGGGGGAGTAGGCCGCTTGCGGCCGTGGGGTGGTAGTTCTGGAAAATCATGGATCGGATCAAAGAACATTTTCAGAACGAACCACCCCGGCGCTGCGCGCCATCCCCTCCTTAGCCAAGGAGGGGAGTCTTGTTTGCGCTTCGCGCAAATCCGACCGCCTAAAGAGACTACGAACGCGTCCGGAGTATCGACCAACTCGCTCTTTTAACTGCACCTCCGGCGGTTGCTTATCTGAGCCAAATTTGAATCGCTCACTTTCTAGAATACAATTGAAACTTCTATGTCGAATTTATCCGACCGGGATCTTAAACATCTCTGGCATCCATATACCCAGATGCAGACGGCGCCCGCGCCCATACCCATTGTGCGGGGCGAAGGAGTGTACCTATACACGGAGGATGGACGTAAGATTTTGGACGGGATCTCGTCTTGGTGGGTCAATATTCATGGGCATAGCCACCCTTATTTGAACCAGGCATTGGCGCAACAAGCAGCCGAGTTGGAACACGTCATCTTCGCCGGCTTTACTCATCGGCCGGCGGTGGAGTTGGCCGAGCGGTTGGTTGCCATTTTGCCGGCTGGATTGACCCGTATCTTTTATTCAGACAACGGTTCAACCGCGGTTGAAGCGGCCCTAAAGATGGCGTACCAGTATTGGCGCAATCGAGGTGAAGAGCAGCGGCGGGTCTTCATAACGCTGGAACACGCCTATCACGGCGACACCGTGGGCGCTATGTCTGCCAGCGAAGATTCGGCGTTCACCCAACCGTTCAGCTCGTTGCTGTTCCAGGTGCGTCGCGCAACTTCGCCTTACTGTTTTCGGCACCCGGAAGGACCTGATCCCGTATCTGTTACGGCCGCTTGCCTCGCTGACCTCGAGCACCTACTAAGCGAGTCCGAAGGACGGATCGCGGCGGTACTGATCGAACCAATGCTGCAAGGCGCCGGCGGAATGATCATGCATCCCGCGGAATATTTGACTGGCGTGCGGCGGTTGTGCGATCAGTACGGCACACTGCTGATCGCGGATGAAGTGCTGACCGGATTCGGCCGCACCGGAAGGATGTTTGCCTGCGAACATGCCCAGATCGTTCCGGATATCATTTGTCTTTCAAAAGGGCTGACCGGCGGTTATCTTCCTTTGGCCGTTACGGCCGCCACCGAGCCTGTTTACGAAGCGTTTTTAAGCGATGATCGGCGAAAGACTTTTTTTCACGGTCATTCCTACACCGCCAACCCCTTGGGATGTGCGGTGGGTCTGGCAAGTCTGGAGCTGTTTGAACGGGACGACACTTTGAACCGGATACGAACTTTAGAAGTCACCATGCGCGAGCGTTTTACCAAACTAACTGAACTTCCACACGTCGGGGAAGTTCGGGTACTCGGTGGAGTGGGAGTCGTGGAATTGGTCCAGGATAGACGGACCAAAAGCGCGGGCGGATATTTGGATCGCGTCGGGCCGGAACTCGCCGCCGAGTTCATGCGGCGCGGCCTGCTCCTTCGTCCGTTGGGAAACACGTTGTACGTCATGCCGCCTTACGTTATCAGTGTCGACGAAACTGACTGGGTACTAAAACAAATGGAAGAAGTACTGACGGTATGGCGCTGGCCCCAATAATTGTTTCGATTTCAGTCAAAAGTGCTGAACGCCTTAATCGGATCCTGCTCATGACGACGTTCCACGCGGGAGGGTAATACTTGGCGAAAAGGTGACGATCAGATTTCCTTTGCGGGTGCTTCGTCCGGCGTCCAATCTTCTGATACGGATTCGGCCGCAAAGTAGATACGTTTGATCTGGGGATACTCGTCGCGGATCGCCTGTTTTAGTCGTGCGATCGCGTGACGCATCTCGATCAAGGTGAAATGAGTGCAGAACCGAACTTCGATCGTCAACATCACCTCGCCCGGACCAAGAAACAGGGTGAGCAATCGATTCACATGTTCGACGCCCTGATCCGCTTCGACGATCGCACGCAAGCGCCCGAGCGTCTTGGGGCCAAATCCTTCGCCGATCAATAGCCCTTTGGTTTCATAAGCTAAAAATATCGACATGGCACCGAGCACCAACCCGATGGCAATAGAAGCGATGCCGTCCAGATAGGGGTTCGCCAGCAATTGACCAAAAAAGATACCTGCGAACGCGATCAACAGTCCAAGCAACGCACCGGAGTCTTCAAAAAACACCATGAAGCTGGAAGGGTCTTTGCTATCACGGAGACCTTTCCAGATGTTGCGGCGGCCTTTGGCCGCTCGAAAAGCACGCCAACCAAAGATCCACGACGTGCCTTCAAACACAAAGGCGGCGCCCAATACGAGGTAATTCCAAAAAACGTTGGTAGGAACTCGCGGATGAACCAAATGATAGACACCTTCGTATATTGAAAGTCCGCCGCCCGCGGCGAAGATCATCAAGGCCACGATCAAAGACCAAAAATAGAGTTCGCGGCCATGTCCAAACGGGTGTTCCGGGTCCGGCGGCAATTGGCTTCGGCCAATTCCATACAACAACAACCATTCATTGCCCGTATCCA
>JBDSEC010000131.1:0-5866 GCA_039920205.1 Pyrinomonadaceae bacterium | reverse complement strand
GTACGTTTAATTCGACGGCCTTAACAACCCGCGAAAGATCCCTTGTACCCGAACGCGCGATGCCTCTAAACGAATTGGTTCCAAGGTAGAGTTAGCCGGCCGCAGTTCGACCTCGGCCCCGTGCCGGTACAGCCGCTTCAAGGTAGTTTGAGATTCGTCGACCAGCGCCACGATGATCTCGCCATTGCGCGCTTCACTCCGATCCTCGATCAACGCAATGTCGCCGTCGCAAATATGTTCGTCGATCATCGAATCGCCCCGTACCTTTAAGGCGTAAACCTTTTCCGGCCGCACGCCGCCCAAAAGAAATTTCGGCACCATCAACGGATCGCCGGTGCTGGCCGATTCGATCGGCGCGCCGGCCGCGATATAACCCAACATCTGGATCTCGTATACACTCTCGATCGCCACCTCCACCGGCAACGATAAGTTGAACGACCCCTCATCGGTACGATTCCGCGAGATCAGTCCCTGCCGCTCCAGCGCCGCTACGTGTTTGGCAATGGTCGCCTTGGATTTCACGCCAAATTGGCGCGCGATCTGCGTGTACGACGGTTCGTAACCATGCCGCGCGATAAAACTAGTTATGTAATCCAGGATCTCTTTTTGTTTTTTGGTACGGGGCTGCATTAATTACCTTCCCGTTTCAGCCAGGGATCGCGGGGACGAGATGCTGAAATTTCCTGACGAAAGCGTGGGTCCGATTCTAAGCCGCCCATCCACAGGGGTCAAGGCAACGACGTACGACAGACGGTTGGTCTGTCGATGCCTCTTAGCAAACTGGCCTGTCGCAATTTAACTCGAACCAACGTTGAGAGGCCCGACAGGTTAACAACCTGTCGGACATAACCCGCAAAAGTGCTCTTGCAATCCGTTTTACGTTGCGGCATTATTTTAGATGATTCGGCAGGCGCCGCGTTATTTGGGATGTAGCTCACCAAGCGCCCCCTTTGATGCCGCTTGCCGAATCTTTTTGGTTTAGCTGTTAGCTTTTCGCCCTTACCTATTAGCCAGATAAGTTGACGACAAACTATTGAGATCGATCCGCGGCTTTTTTCTTGCTAACAGCTAACCGCTGACAGCTAGCTGCTAACTCGCCTCTGACCTCTAACCTCTAACCTCTTTCTTGTAGTAGTCTACCCGCCATGAGGATACATTTACTGAACACTCTGGTCGCCGCCGCCATCTTGATGAGTTTTTCCGTCGCGGTGGCCGCGCAAACCAAACCCGCCAAACCGAACAAGAACGTGGCGCTGATCCGCGCGGTGTTGGACGAACAGGCCGCCGCTTGGAATCGTGGTGACGTCACCGGGTATATGGCCGGTTACGAGAACTCACCCGATATAAGGTTCGTCAGCGGCGACAACGTCACCCGCGGATGGCAGACGGTATCGGAGCATTACCATAAGCGCTATGACACGCGCGCCAAGATGGGCGTCTTGGCCTTTAGCGAGCTTGAGATCACCGTTCTGAGTTCCGATTCCGCGGTGGTCGTGGGTAAATGGGAACTCACGCGCGAGAAGGATCACCCGCAGGGCTATTTTTCGTTGATCTTTCGCAAGGTGAAAGTCGGGTGGCGAATTGTGCTGGATCACACGTCGTCTGCTTCGTAGAACCGTCAAACAATTCGCTTAACGGTCCATGGAACTCGAACCCCTTACCACTGATGAACTTGCGCCCGTTTCTCGCGGGCGTCGCGCCCGCGCGCTGATCATTGTTCTGTTGGTTGCCTTCGGCTGGCCGCTGCTCAATTCCACACTGATCTTTATTTTTGTTGGCCGATCAGTGAAACCAACCGGCACTTCTAACGCGACGGCCGCGCCCGGATACTGGAACATTCTCGCGATCGTTTATATGTTGGGATGCCTGGCGTTCCTGGTCTGGATGTTGCGCCGGCAACGGCGCACTTTGCGAGATATCGGTTTATCGTTTTCGTGGAAGGACATTCCTCGCTCATTACTATTGTTTTTGGTGAGCTATGCCGCACTTTATATTGCGTCTCTGATCGCACTTTACGGGTATTTCTTCGCCACCGGTCGCCTACTCGATCTGCGATCGAAAAATCTCGAACTGCTCAACCTAAACATCTCGCTCGTGTCGATACTGATAATACTGATCAATCCGTTTTTTGAGGAATTGCTCGCCCGCGCCTACCTCATGACCGAATTGGATTTCCTCTCGGGTCGGCCATTGATCGCGGTTCTGGTCAGTGCGGGATTCCAAGCGTCGTATCACCTCTATCAAGGCGTCATCCCGATGTTCCTTATCTTCGCGCTGTTCCTGGTTTACTCGATCTATTTCGTGCGGCGGAAGCGTATTCTGCCGATCATTCTGGCACACCTGTATATGGATCTGATCGGTCTATTCCTCTACTTCAGAAATTGATCCAGACCTAAGCGCCCCAACCTGACTGATTTCCGTAAGCCGATGGATGCGGTGGGAAGTTGTCGAACGGCTCCACGGCCGACGGAAAGACCTGGCGATAGGCGATCGCGCTCGAGGCGAAGATCACTGGCAAGACAAAGAAAACTCCAATGCCGCACACTAGCGCACCCAAAATGCCGATGCCCAATTGCATCAAGACCAGCAAGATAATCCGACCCAGATTACTGAAGACCGCCTGCGCACTCAGGACGATAGCATCGATCGGACCGATATCGTGTTCGGCCATAATTTGAAATGCGAAAAAAAAGACAAAGCTCCACAAAATGCTGAATCCAACAAAGGCCAGGGCCACTACGATGATCACGGTCGGCAATCGTCCCCAAATACCCTCGATGGACGGTTGACGAATTCCGCCGAGACCTCCACGCCCAAAAACCAATTCACCCACATTCATCGTCCATTGGATCGCCTGGATAATGATCTGCGGCACCGCCTGGATCAGCCCGACCAGCATCGCCGGAACAAATTTCTTGAACCCGCTGAACATGGTGCCGAAATTCACCGGTTCACCGCGCAGGTCAAGCAAGTAGGTACGATACAGTCCGACGAATACCGGTCCGGTGATAAAGTAGCTAACCAAGGGAATGATGCCAAGGATCGCTAGTCCAACGATGTTAACAAAAGCGATACCAAAGTGCAGCCAGTAGTTGCGGCGAAGTAGTTCCCAAGCTTGGCTGACAGAATCCGTTGCATCCAACGAGCGGCGAAGAAATTGGATATCGGTCATTTGAGTCTCCTGCGGCGGTGTAACGGAACGGTGCGATAATAACTTAAATGCGGGCGGTTCCAAATATTATTTTGCTCGAGGACGCTGAACGTGGGCCAGCGGCATAAGCGATCGACTGCGAAATAGTATCCGATTCGATACAATGGCGCGGTTAGATCGAAGCAAGCTTGGAATCACGATTTCTATGACCAAAGACCTGGCGGTGATCAATTGCAGTCAACTAGTGACGCTCGCGGGACCGGCTCGCCCGCGCGTAGGCACCGAGTTGCGCGAACTCGCGATCATCAACGCCGGCGCGATGTTGATCACCAACGGCGAGATAATCCACGTAGGATCGCGCAGCGAGATAGAACCGTTGATCCCCGCTGATTCTGAAGTGATCGACGCCGCCGGTCGGGTTTGTCTGCCGGGTTTCGTTGATGCGCACGCGCACCCCGTCTTCGGTGGGAATCGCGTCGATGAATATGAAATGCGCGCGGCGGGTGTCACCTATCAAGAGATCGCGGCGGCCGGCGGCGGGATCAAATCCACTGTCAAGAAAACGCGCGAAGCGACGGAAGACGAGTTGTTCGCGGTCGGCAAAAGGTACGGACAATGGTTCCTGCGCGGCGGGACGACCACGG
The DNA here is from genome assembly GCA_039920205.1 of Pyrinomonadaceae bacterium. Lineage (GTDB taxonomy): Bacteria > Acidobacteriota > Blastocatellia > Pyrinomonadales > Pyrinomonadaceae > JBDSEC01. The sequence continues at coordinate 2,071 of JBDSEC010000131.1, read as the reverse complement.
TCGAGGCGAAATCGGGTTACGGCCTGACCCTGCTAGACGAGTTGAAACTGCTGCGCGTCATCCGCCGATTAGACGCCGAGACCAAATTGCGCTACGTGCCGACCTTTTTGGGTGCACATGATATTCCGCTGGAATACCGGGACCGACGTGAAGAGTACATCGCGTTGGTCATCGACGAGATGCTGCCGGCCGTGGTGGCCGAGGAGCTCGCCGAATATTGCGATGTCTTTAGCGAGGATAAGGTTTTTACCCGCGAAGAGTCGCGCCATATTTTGGACGCGGCTCAACGGCAGGGATTGAAGATACGCATGCACGCCGACCAATTGACTTTAGGTGGCGGCGCCGAATTGGCGGCCGAGTTGGGCGCAGTCACGGCCGATCACCTGGAATACACCGATGCGGCCGGCATCGCGGCGATGAAACGCGCCGGCGTCCAACCGGTGCTGTTGCCGGCGTCGGTCTACGCCCTCGGGTCATCGCAATATCCGGCCGCGCGCGAAATGATCGAAGCCGGGCTGGCGGTAGTGCTGGCTACGGATTTCAATCCGGGCTCGTCGCCGACGACATCAATGGCGATGGTTCTTTCGCTGGCTTCGACCCACCTAAAGATGACTCCGGCGGAAGCACTGACCGCGGTGACCATAAATGGTGCCTATAGCCTGGGTCGGGGTGAACGCCTCGGATCGTTGGAACCGGGTAAGCAGGCGGATTTCGTACTTCACGATTGTGACGATTACCGCGAGATCGCTTACTTTTTTGGGCGGCAAACCGTCACGGCGGTATATGTTCGTGGTATTCCCGCTTATTGAGGATTTAATTCCCGTTAGCCTTCAAATCAACAGATTCCCACCTGCGGCTCCGCCGCTCTATGCGCGGAAAGGCTTTGCCTTTCAGACCCATTCGCTCGTTTATTTTGCGGCTACGCCGCCGGCGGCTTAGCCGCGCCGGACGGTTGAGATCCCTTTTCGGTGGGGCGTAGCCATCACCGCACATAGAGCGGCAAAGCCGCTAGAACGTGTCATTAGTCGTGCACAATATGCCGCGTAAAAAAACTATTGACGCACAACTAATTGTTGTCTATGATTTCGTCAACACTGGAAAGGAGGTGATCGTAAACAAAGTATGAGATGTAATCACAGTGAGGTGGCTGAGGCCTGACCTCTGGATAGACAATCAGATTTGTTTGGATTGCCCTTCCGGAGATGGTTCTTGTAAGGGCGCGACCGGCACCACGGTGTCGAACGCCTTTAGCCGCAGGCAAATCCCAACAGTACACCGGAAAGCCGCCCGTGCGTTTGCAGCACGGGCGGCTTTTCTCTATTGCCGCGAAACTGCCAGTTCGTGTAATCTTAGGGTTCTCGCAGCCCAGAACTTCGAAAGCAGGTGTTAGAGATGTCCTCAAAACGAATTCCCTTTCTGATCGCGTTGATCGGAACCGTGTTGACCGTTTCCGCGACACAGCCGTCAACCAGCGCAAACAACGCGTCAAATCTTGCTCATAAGTCCGCGGACAAGGAATTTATCGCGCCCGAAGCGGGATTCACGATTAAGTTACCGGACAAGTCCGACAACTTGATCATCTTGGCCCGCGACCCGCGCGATCAACATATTACCGCCGGGATGCGTACTTGGAACTTGAAGCAAGGCGAATTCATCATCACCTTTACCGAACTCAATTCAGGTCCAGACGATCAACGCTTGAAGCAGGTCATGCTGAGTTCCCATCGCAATACCACCGTAAGTGGATTGCCCGCGCGTGAGGGAGAGTTGCTGTCGGAACAGGCCTTGAACCTAGGCGAAGATCCCGGGTGGGAATTGCGGGCGCGGTATCCCAACGACGTTCTGTTCATCGAACGTATCTACTGCGCGAACCATCGCTTCTATCAAATTACCGCCACCCTAGAAGGTGATCAACGAAAACACGAAGCTGAAGTGATCAAGATCTTAGAATCCTTTAACGTTGTTGCGAAATAGAGGCTAGAGGTCAGAGATTAGAGGTCAGTTCGCAACCTTCACCAGCTTCTAATCTCTAACCTCTGACCTCTTCCTATTTTCCATTCGGTGCCGTTCG
>JBDSEC010000130.1:0-9238 GCA_039920205.1 Pyrinomonadaceae bacterium | reverse complement strand
TCACTTGCTGGAAATACAACATGGAGTTTTACGGCAGTTCGCACTCGCGTTACAAATGGTCGTTCGGCGTGCCGCTCTATTACAAGATGCTGGGCAAGAAGCTATTCGGCGGTGGGATCAAGTACCCACTTTGGCGGTTTGCCGGCGTGCCGGAACGCATGTTGAAAAAGCACTTGTATCTGGACTTCAGCGGTTACAAACGCAAGAAGGAGTTGATGCAGCCGTTTACCGACGAGATCGTGCCGGGCTTTGAAACGGTCAAGGGCCTGAACATGATCGACGCGAGTATTCTGAGCGCTCCCCCACCGCCACCAGTGCCGATGATCGAAGCGGCTTCGGCGGGCGACTGACGGATTGAGGAAATGAAGTCAGTACCACCTGCGGTAGCGGGTGGCTTCTTACTTTGTTTCAGTCATTTACTGGACCAATCAGTTCCAGCAGGAGGTAAGAAATGCTCACTAGAACTTCCACTCAAAGATATTTGACTCTCGGCCTGACCGTCGCCTTTCTGATCCTGACGGCGCAGTTGATCTTGCCATCGGTTCAGGCTGACGATCCAATTGGATTGCTAACCGTGACCGGCATGGTCAAGGTCAACGGCAAACCTGCGGCGACGGGTGACATCGTTGCGTCGGGCAGTGGGATCGAGACCGTCAAAGGTTCCAGCGCCGTCGTTAGCCTGGGCAAACTCGGGCGGGTTGAAGCGCTACCTGATTCGAAGATCGACCTGCGGTATACCGTAACGGGCATCACGGTCGTGATCTCCAGAGGCAAGATCAATGTTTCCACCGGACCGGGCGTCGCAGCGAACGTCATCCGTAAGGATCCGTAGTGGTTGACAATTTATCCGGCAAATGAAGCGGGTGGCTTCTTGCTTTGTCCGTCAGCTGGTCTTCGCGTAAATGATACTTTTGGTCTAGTAAGTATCATTAGGTGCAGGCCAATGATACTTTTGTAACCCAAAGTATTATTGCAGCGACAATCGGGTTGTAACCGTCCCGTGCTTGACACCACCCTTTACACATCCGTATATTTTCTAATTGCCGGTAACGTCACAAGTTCGCCACCTTAGCTCAGTTGGTAGAGCATTCGATTCGTAATCGAAAGGTCGTCAGTTCGACTCTGACAGGTGGCTCCAGTTTTATTCCGCGAGTTTGAGGCACCGAAACGGTGCCTATTCTTATTTTTGATTCCAATTTTAGCATTCCGGCAACTTAAGGTACGAAGGCTCCAGGTACCGGGATATCGCCTGGTGAGCCGAATTGCTGGGTGCTGAATGCACCCGTCGCACTCTTCAGGAAATACCAGTCTCCGCCGCGGAAAACAACAATGTCGTTTTTCCCGTCTCCGTCATAGTCACCCGGTGCCGGGCGGTCGGAACTGTTCCCAAAATTGATCCCGGTGAATCCCGCCGTGCTGCGCAGTAGATACCAAATCCCTTGGCGATATACTGCCTGATCGGCACGGCCGTCTCCGTCATAATCACCGGCAACGGGCACGTCACCGGCGAAACCGAACTGCACTCCAGTAAAGCCAGAAGTACTTTGCAAAAGGTACCAGGCGCCCTCGCGAAAAACGCCGATGTCAGATCGCCCGTCACCGTCGTAATCCGCCACCACCGGTTTGTCCCCATTCGCACCAAATTGAACGCCCTTGAAACCGTCACGACTTTGCAGCAAATACCAGGCGCCGGCCGAAGGCCGGAAAACCGTTAAGTCGGCTTTGCCATCACCGTCAAAATCGCCCGGCGCCGGCAGATCTCCGGCCGCACCAAACTGTTCCGCTCGAAATGAACCATTAGAGCTATCAAGTATGTACCAGTAGCCGGCGCGAAAGACGGCTACATCTGAACGGCCGTCCCCGTCGTAGTCGGCTGGGGTGACCTGATCGCCTCCAAGGCCGAAAGCGGTATCCACAAATTCATTACTACTCGAATAAATGGTGTACCACCGACCTGAGTTGGGACGAAAAACTGAAACATCCGTCTTCCCATCGCCATCAAAATCTGAATTGACTCCCATGGGCACATCGATCGCCTGGCGTTCGAATGCACCAATATCCACACCATTGCCACCCGGCGCGTTGGCAAAGATCAAGTGATCGTAGGGCCGAGGGTTTCCGCGCTGATCAACACTTCCCCCCAGGGCACCGCCCTTATCGATCACCGGACTCGTTCGGCGTAATGCGTGGGTTCGGGTCGGTCCGCCATTATTCGCGAGCATTAACAACTGTGGATCTTGCCCGAGGATATTGCCGGTCAAGATCCCAGTTAGGATCGCACCTTGGTCGCGTTCGATCAAGTTATAGCCCAGCGAATCAATTCCACCTTCGACATCGACGCCTGCGGTTCCGCCGACCAGTCGATTGTCCGCAATTATCGAATTGCCTACCTTAACGGCCAACACCGTAGTCATGCCGCCACCATGATTGGCCGAGTTATCCGCGATCGTCGTCGAACTGACGGTAATCAGCGCGTTCGGGTCGATATTCGACAGTCCCCCGCCGCCGTCGGCCGCGTTGTTACCACTAACGGTCGAAGCACTCACAATGATCGAACCGAGGGCATTGGCAATCCCCCCGCCGGCCGTTCCAGCACTGTTATGATCGATAGTGGAATTTGTGACCGTTATCAAATTTCCTTGGTTGTAAATGCCGCCCCCAGCCAAACCATTAGCAGCATTGTTGCGGACCGTCGTGCGAAGCAGAATGAGTGTTCCAATCAATCCGTTACCGATAGCTCCGCCGTTTCCGGCCGCGCTATTATTTCTAATTTCCGCGTTGATGATATTCAAGGTCCCCGCGTTATAAATTCCGCCGTAGTGGCCGCTCATAAGTTCACCGACTCCATTTCCTCCGGTCACGGTCAGGCCTTCGAGTACCGCAAAGGCGCCCAAGCGGTTCGTGAAAACTCGACATTGATTGTTGCCGTCGATCGTCAACATGTTGGGTCCACCCCCGCGGATAAGCAGGCTGCTATATGATTCCAAAACAAGCTCTCCGCCGGTAAGGACGATCGTGCGCGGGGTGCTAAATGCGGCGGTATCGAAAACGATAACGTTATCGGGACTGATCGCGGAATTACTTGCAGTCAAGGCTTCGCGCAAAGAACAATCGGTATCGCAAACGCCATCGCCCGTATCGAGCGCCTTAGTTACGGTGTAGATAACCACCTGTCGTTCGTAGGCGCCAATATCCGGCAAGTTCGTCGCGTTCAAATCTCCATCTTGAGGTCGAGCAACGCCACGCTGGTCAGTCGCAACGAAATTCACAGGATCCGCGGCGTCTATGGCGGGACTTGTTGGTTGCAAACCGACGGTCGAGGTTGGTCCCCCTCGTGGACGGATCGGCACCAATTGCGGGTCTTTTCCAAGAATATTGCCGGTAGTTATGCCGGTGATGGTCGTGCCCACGGTATTCTCGATCAAATTAAAGCCTTGCGACACGAATGATCCGAAATAATCGGGGGCTGTACCGCTGGAATCGTAATTATCGCCGATTATGCTATTTCGCGAATTAACTTGGAAAGTATTACGAGAATAGATGCCTCCGCCACCAGTCATCGCCGAGTTGTTATTGACCGTTACATGAATAAGGTTGACGGTGCGTCGGTTGTAAATGCCGCCGCCTTGTTTCGCGGAAACATTTCCGGTGATGGAGGAATTGGTGATCGTGGGCGTACCGAGAAGAACGAGTATCCCTGCGCCTCCCAATCCGGTAGTACCCGAAACGGTATTAGAACTGATCGACGAATCATTTACGATGGTACCGCCGTTGACGACAATGCCACCGCCTTCTTTGATCGCGGTGTTGCCGTCGAGGGTGGATTGGTTGATGGTTAAGGTGTTAAAGGGATTGTCATTGTAGATTGCCCCGCCTTCGGACGCGTGATTGCCTAGAAGATCGCAATGGTTCAGGGTGACGGGTCCCCGTGCGATATAAATCGCACCGCCAATTCCCGCCGAATTGCTATTGACTTGAGAGTCGGTAATGTTAATGGGTAAGTTCTGGATGCTGTTTTGGCCGAGAATGCCTCCGCCAAATCCAATTGTCGAGTTATTACTGATGGTTGAGCCCGTTATCGTGGCGCGACCCCTGATGATCACGCCGCCACCGCCCTGTGAACCACCTGTTGATTGGTTGTCAATGATCTGAGCACCGGTAAGCGTCAGGTTGTCTGCGGTCAATCCTCCGCCCGATTCCGCAACATTGTTTGATACTGTCGAATTTACTAGCGTCATGACTCCACCTTGAGTACCGCCGGTGCTTCCACCTTGAATACCACCGCCGCTTCCACCTGCGATATTGTTGGTAACTAATGAATTGGTAAGCGTTACGCCGCCGCCGTTGGCGAGAATTGCACCCCCATGTCGGAACGCATGATTGTTCTGCAGGGTTGAGTCAACGATCGTGGTTATTCCACCGCCGACACCGATGGCTCCCCCGTCACCCGTTGTGCCACTTCCAGCCACGTTATTGCTGAAGGTACAACGAGTAATCGTCATATTGGCGAGAGCATAGATCGCGCCGCCCCGATTGTCAGATAATGGACCGATTACGTTGCCGGTAAATGAGGAGTCGGTAAGAAATGTGGCTCCGCGGCTGAAAATGCCTGCTCCACTGCCTGAACTAATATTGTCCCGCACTATCGAGGTGTTAAAGATCAAGCTTCCACTGGCATCCGCGTAGACGGCCGGTCCCTCGATATTGTTCGCGATCGTAGCATTGGTGAAAGCAGCAGTGGCGCCGGTCCTCACGAAGACCGCGCCGCCACCGATAGCGTCAACGAAAAATGTAGCTTTTCCGTGGGCGATCGTTAGGTCATAGAACGACGCAAGCACATTGATATTTACCATAAACACCCGGCTCAGATCGTTTCCGGAGATGGTCAGTAAATTTGCTCCTGGCCCGCTGATTATGATCGCACCGTTGTTTGTGATCGGGATCTCGGTTCCGTTCAAAATGACGGTGCGAGGAACCGCAAAAAAGACTGGATCAAATACCACAAAATCATCCGACGAAGCGGCGTTGGCCAACGTAATTGCTTCGCGTAACGAACAATCGGAATTACAGACGCCATCCAACGTATCCTCGACCTTGGTAACCGTAAACGTCGCTGCGCTCACGCGGTCAAACGCCGCCAAGACGAAGACGAACAGGCCGATAGTCGCAGTGATTTGCAGAATCACTCGCCACGAGCGGTTATTGCAATTATTAGGATGGGAGTGAATTAGAGGTAAACTGTGTGGCATGGGTCTTCCTACTTCCAATCAAACCAGGGAAAAAGTTGGCGCAGCGAGACGGCACAGGCGCGTTAGTCGGGTACGAGAGACTGCGCAAATATAGCACCCACTTCAGCCCACGACAACAAACTTCCGAGAACTTACGAGAACAAACTTCCGAGAACCGGGCCCGTCAAATGAATCGGCTTCGACAATAGTAATCGCGGCTTAATAGACTAAACATCGAAGTCTGCCGTCATTCCCCTACATCCATATCAACATCCGATCGGCGGGCGCGCATCGCGATGGCGAATTGCGTGGAATGGCGGCGAGCGGCTTCGTTGAAGATGCCAGCCCAGAGAGTCACCGACGCTCGCCGCGCTTCGTCGATACCGAGATAGTCCGGTTTGGCTAAATTCAGGTTGATCGCGGCCAGCCCGTTGGCCGCGAAGTAGCGCACGATCGGGTAGTTGTCGTTGAAGGCTTCTAACAGAAACGGTCCGGTCCAATTCGGGTCGTGGTTGACGGCTCCACCGCCGGACATCGCCTCGGCGGCCATCGCCCGGGTCAGGGCGTCGCCAGCGAAGAGCATGCGCGGGCCTTCGGCCTCGTTGAACATCGGATCTTTCGCCGGTTGGGCCGCGGCGAATTGCGCCGGCCATAGCCGCCGCGATGATTCGATCGCCCAATTTACCGATCGATCCAAATGGCAAAGGTTACAGGCATTCGGAACCGACCTGGTCACGGTCAGGTCGGGCCGCGGTATCGAGATATCGTGCGTCGGGTGAAAGCTCATCACGCCATAGACCACGCGCGGCATATGACAGGAGTAGCAACTGCTACCGGTCGAGGCGGCGCCGTGGCCCGTGTGTTGGGCCAAAGCCGCGCCATCGGAAAATTTCTGATGGCATTCCAGACACGCAGTGTTGGTGCGATTGACCGGCAGGATCATCCCCTTCGGATCGCCGTCATGCATGCTGTGACACGATAGACAGCTGATCTTATGTTCCGGCTTGCCCCGCATGTAACAGGCCGAGCGCAGGATCCCCTGATACTCATACGCCGTCAGACGTGGCGAACCGTTGTTCCAGAACCTATTGGCGAACGAGAAATCACCCAACACCGTGTCGCGCTGAACCGGGCGGTAGAGGGCCGACAGATCGTCGCCCGCATTGTACGGGTCGCCCGGTCCCATGATCTGACGGATACGATCCAGCGGTTCCGGCACGCGTTGGCCGTGACAATGCCCGCACATCATTAACGACCGTTCCGCCGAAAGCTTTTCCGGATGAATCACCGATCGCGAAGCCGATGGGTCACGCCACCAAGAGAATCTAGACAACCACGAATTAGCTTCGTCAATATGTTTCGCCGTTTGACCGTGACAGGCGCCGCAGGCGATGCCGAGTTCCGCCACCTCGGTCTTGAACGTGCGGGTGCCGAAATCCATATTCGGCTGCGCCTTAACGTTGTGGCAAAAGACGCAGTTGGAGTCCCATTGGGCACGATGTTGTTGATAATCAGTGCTGTCGGCGTGAAAGAACGATCCGTTCAATGAAATCCAACGGCGATTGACCAAATCGTAGGCAAGGGGAAGGCGTGTGTATTGACCGGCTTCCTTGATCAGGTACTGCTCCATCCGGCGCGAGCCCACGGTGCGTTCGATCTTGTTCGTCTCGGTACGGCCGTCAGGGTAACTAAAGGTCGCGAAGAAACCATCCGGACGCCTTTCCATCCGCGCCTTAACGCCTAAATATTCCAGTGTGTTGTTGGTGGTGAAGTCGCCCTGGACCGTCACGGTTTCGGCGGTTTGGGTCATCCGGCTGTGATAGGTACGCCGCCACGAGGCGTAATGCCCTTCGTGGCAAGCCAGGCATTTCGAGGAATCGATGTAATTCTCGTCGGCCTTGCCCGCGCGCGTGCCAACGTAAACCGGGCGTGACCCAACCACAAAGACTCCGATCACGATCGCCACGAACCCGATCACAACCAGCGTCTTTAACCACCATCTACGCAACACCGGCAACCCTCTCCACAAGAGCTTAAAACATAGCCACAGAGTTCACAGAGGGCACAGAGGGAGTTGAGGAATTTGGTCATTGGGTAATTGAGTCATTGATCGCAAATGTACGGTCTTAACGTAAGTTTCGAATCTCATTCACTTTGAACAAAAACTATTCGCCAACGGCCCAATGACCAAATGACTCAATCACCAAATTCCAAAATTTCTCTCTGTGTTCTCTGTGACCTCTGTGGCAAAATTTCCTAACCTGCTTGGATTTTGAAGCTGATATCCATCGCCCGCGACGAGTGGGTTAGCGATCCGATGCTGATCAGATCCACGCCGGCTTCGGCATAGGCGCGCACATTCTCGATGCCGATGCCGCCCGATGCTTCCAACGTCAACCGGTCAGACAGCCCGCGCGCGATCTCGACCAAGACGCGGGTCTCGTCGGGGGTCAAGTTATCCAGCAAGATAATATCCGCACCGGCTTCGATCGCTTCACGCAAGCCCTCTTCGGTCGATACTTCAACCTCGATCTTGTGCAGATGCGCGACCTGTTCCCGCGCTTTGCGTACGGCCGCTCCGACCCCGCCGGCCAAGGCGATATGGTTGTCTTTGATCAGCACACCATCGTCCAAACCGAACCGATGATTCCGGCCGCCGCCCGCCTGCACCGCATACTTCTCTAACATGCGAAGTCCGGGCGTGGTCTTACGCGTATCCACGATCTGCGCGTTGGTCCCTTCGATCGCGCGGACAAAAGCCCGCGTTGCCGTGGCAATGCCCGACATACGTTGCAGCAGGTTCAGCGCGGTCCGTTCGCCCGCCAACAAGACATCGGCGAATCCATTGGTCCGCGCGATCACCTTCCCGGCTTCCACTTCATCGCCGTCCGAGACGAACGCTTCCAACTGTTGTTCTTGGTCCAAGGAACCGAATACGGCCTCGGCCGCTTCCAGTCCGGCGACGATCATCGCTTCCTTGGCGATAAATCGGCCGCGAGCGTTCTGATTACGCGAAACGGTGGCCTGGGTCGTAATGTCACCGCGCCCCAGGTCTTCGCTAAGGAAAGCGCCGATCTGGGAAAAGAGCGCACCCTCGTCCATCCAATTCATTGCAGTGCCTCCAGACTGGCCGCCAGCGTGTTCAGTTGAGTGCCAATTTCGGCCAATCGTTCGCGAATGACCGTTACCTTTTCGGCCGGCGCGCGTTCGACAAATGAAGCGTTACTCAATTGCCCCTCAAGCTTGGTCGCTTCCAACTGAAGTTTGTCGCGCTCTTTGGTTAACCGCGCGGCTTCCACGGCAAAGTCGATCAGGCCTTCGAGCGGAACCGCCAGTTCGGCCCCACCCGACAATGCGGCCCGGGCCGAAGCCTGGGGCGCCTCCAATGTTTCGCTAACGGTGATCGCGTCTGCACGCGCGAGCTTCGCGATCTGATCTTTACTCGCGGCAAACACCTCGCGCAACGTGCCCTCCGCGGCGCCAACCAGCAGGGTAACGCGCTGGCTCGGTTTGATACCCATCTCGGAACGGATATTGCGCACGCGCGAGATCAATTCGATCACCGCCTGCATATCGGCCTCGGCCCGATCGTCGATCAATGCTGCATCGCCTAGCGGAAACGCCGTCAACATTACTGAAGGTTCGGCATTTGAATACGCCGGATGCATTTGTCCCGCGCCGACGCCGGGCAGACGAAACCATAGCTCTTCGGTCAGGTAGGGCATGAACGGATGCAACAAACGCAGCGCTTGCTCTAACACGGAAAGGATGCGCGATCGCGCCGCCGTGCGCGCGGGAGAATCATCTTCCGCCGTGATCGCGTCCTTGCTTAACTCGATATACCAATCGCAGTAATCGTCCCAGAAAAAGTGATATAGCTTTTGTACGGCCTCGTGAAAGTTGTAGCGTTCCAAATCCGCATTGACGTCCCGCGCCGTTCGATTCAAGCGCGAAAGGATCCAACGATCGGGCAACGAAAGCACGCCTTCCAACACTACGGAGCTAACCGC
>JBDSEC010000129.1:0-4619 GCA_039920205.1 Pyrinomonadaceae bacterium | reverse complement strand
GGTTCCTTCGTCCGTTTTTTGATTGTTTCGTTGACCATCATTCTACCGACTTAGTTCCTCACTGTGTCTTTTTCTTTTACCCTTATTTCTCCTGCCTTTTTCGAATTTTGCATGTACCTCAGTAGTCGGTAGATGTTAGCCAGTAGTCAGTAGTGAGTAGGAATAACGCTCCGCGGCGTCCCGTTCATTGAATCCCGGATTTGGCTGGCTTATCGCGCGCGAAGAAAGGAGCCGGCTAAAGCCGGAACTACAAACGCGGAACTCAATTGCTGGCTAAAAGCGAACGGCTAACAGCTAACCGCTAGCGCGGTTTCTTGACCGCCGACACACCGCCTCGCTACAATATTCGTTACTTCCATGGTTGACGAAACGCCTATCCCCTGACACGTAATTACCCGATAATTTTTTATACAGCAGTTTTGAAAGGTCCTCGTTTAATGAAGTATTTGCGACGGTTCTTACTGATAGTACTGAGCCTGGCCGTTCTGGGCCAATTGGCCTTGCCCTTCTCTACCTACGCGATCGCAAAAGAGGCCAAGATCCGCGGATATGTGACCGCGTTGAGTCCGCCGAACGTCTTCGAGATCGAAGATTACAAGATCATCCGCGGCGCCAACGTGCGTTTGGAGTTGGATAAACCGTCCGGTGCCAGTGCTGCACCAGAGGATCTCAAGATCGGGAGCCTGGTCGAAGTAAGAGGCCTATTGAACGATAGAACCGGCGAATTGAGCGCTACCAAGATTAAGTTATTGCGGCGAAGTGCTGAGACGATCGATGCTACCGCGATTCTAGAAGAACATCCGTCGCTGGAGGCCGTCGAAGGCGATCGTTGGCGCGGGACCATCGTCGCCGATGGCCGGCGCATCCAGATCGAACCGACCACCGCGGTTTCGTTCAAACTGAACAAAACGGAGGTCAAACTTTCCAAGGACGCAGAAAAGGCCGCCAAGGCCGAGAAATCCGAAGAAAGAACGGGCGATGTCGATCCGGACGAAAGCGATCTGCCCACGTCGGTGCAGGCCGAGGGTTCGACCGCCTTGACCTCGCTCAAGGAGGTCCTGCCAGGCGTGATCATGACCTATCGCGGCACCGAGCAGACGGATGGTAGCGTTCTGGCTTCGCAGGTGGTGTTCGTCAAGAACGAACAGGAAAACAGCGAATACGAACTGTGGCGCGAATTTGTCCGCAAGGTGAAACCGGCCAACTCCGCGACCGGAGCGCCGGCCGAATTGAGGATCGGCGATGCGAAATGCAAGATCTCGCCGAACGCCGACGTGCAGGCGTACGTCAATCGAGTCGGACAGTCGCTGATCCCCGCTTATCAAGCGCAATTGCGCGAAGGCGATCCGAACAAGATCCCGTTCCGGTTTACTGTGGTGATGGAGAAAGGCTTTAACTCCACGGCCTATCCCAACGGCGAGGTCGTGATCAATGATGAGGTCTTTACCGTGCTCGAAAACGAAGCGCAACTGGCGGCCTTGTTGGCGCATGAGATGGCCCATGCCACGCAGGAACACACCTATCGTCTGCGCGAATATCACAAGAAGGGCCGTAAGGCGTTGCAGACCCTTTCCGTCATCGCCGCGATCGCGGGGGACGTGACCTTGTCCGATCAATTAGACCAGATCGGGTATTTCATCGTGGCCGGTTATGGCCGTCCGATGGAGAACCAAGCCGACCGCATTGGGATGCAATATATGGTCGCGGCCGGTTACGATCCGAGCGAGGCGCCCAAGGTCTGGAAATTGATCGAGCGCCGATATGGCGAGAGCAACAATGAATCCTATTGGTCTGGCAGTCAGAATAACCTGGAGCGCCGGAGCTTTCAGTTATTGACCATTCGAAACCTGTTCGCCGACACGGATTTCGACAAGCTGAAGAAAAACGAAGCCGAGTACAAGCGAAACGCAGAAGCCGCGATCGCGGCGAATCCGAAGATCAAGCGGAGGTAGAGGTCAGAGGCTAGAGGTCAGAGGCTAGTCCGGAATAGGGCCAAACACTAACCTCTAACCTCTGACCTCTGACCTCTACTACTCCACCACACTTCTACGAGATTCGCGATCGGACCGACGGTGAATAACGCGAAGTAGGGCGCGTGCACGTTTTCCATTAAGCGGAAAACCGTTTCGGCCACAGCGACTAAAAATACCACCAAACATTGGGCCAGCTTCGATGACCGTACCGTCGTCTTCGGGTCGGTGATCATAAAAAAGATGAAAAGCTGGTACATCGGCCCGGTGATGGGCGCGATCTCGGCTAGAAACGAATCGCCGGTTAACAGCGTTCGCAATCCACCTAGTAGCAAGAACGAGATGACATAGGTCGCGGTGATGTGCAGCCGCTTTACGCGATATACAATGATCGCGCCTAACAACCAAATCACCAGCATTGGCCATAAGTTATTACCCCACTGGATGCTGAGCGTGGAAACCGCGAACGGCGCGAGCAACAACAAAATGCTGATGCCGAAATTCGACGGATTCCACAGGTGCCGGTCCTTGATCCGCAGGACGTACTTCGAAGTGATCGCCAAAGCCGAGCACAGAGCGAAGGGCCACCAGACGGGTGAACGGACCAGAATGCCAACGCTGATGCCGGTGATATAAGCGCTGGCCAGGTGCGGCCACTTTCCGGTGAGCAGGCGGCTCAGAACCAGTTCGACGACGATGGCGGTGATGATCGCCAGGGCGGTCTGCCAATAGCTCTCTAAGATGCCGCCGGTCAACTGACCGACCAGCAAGATCAACGTGATGAAGGCCGGCGCCATCAGACGCGGATCTACCCAGCCGACAGACTTGTTTAATGGAGCCGATACGTCCGGCTCGGCGGCGACCGGTGTGTCTGGGTAAGTTTCGGAATTCATTATGATCGAGCGAAAAAAGCCGCTCGCTAAATCTACGACGGTCTGGAGTAGTTCGGCAAATGCCGCGAATTTCGCCGGCACGAAGTCAGAACCGGGAGCGGTAGCGACTGGGTTCTTCTCTTACTTGCATCAAAGGAAAGAACCCGTCGCTACCGCTTCCGGTTCTGACAAGAGAAGGTTCCATCTAAAGAGGCTGCGAACGCTGCCGAATCTTCGACCGACTCGGACGCTAGACGATTTAAGTCGGCTCTGTAACCGACACGACTTGATTAAGCCTTGACGGATTTATAGATTGAATCTTACCCGACGGCCAGCGTATCTCCACCTTTTCAATGGCGGTGGCGCGGCCCAACCCGAAATGTAGCCGCCGCTGATTCTGCGCACAAAAGCCGCTGCCGCCGGATACGACCTGGATCTGCTTCGCTCCGTTCCAATACACGGTAACGGTGGCGCCGATCGCGTTCTTGTTTCCGTCGGCACTTTCCAAGGCGAAGTCGATCCATTTGTTTTCGGGGGTGACCGTGTTCTGGTAGATAAGGAGCGGCCCGCGCTGATGGGAAACGATCACGTCCAGCACGCCACGATTCCACAGATCGGCCATTGCTACCGCGCGTCCATCAAGCGTTTCGGTTACGCCCACCAATTGAGCCACGTCGATAAAACGTCCGCCCCCATCGTTGATCCAGACTTTCTTAGCTTGGTATCCGGAAAGGGTGCGGCCCTGCATGGGTGGCCATTGGGCGGCATCGGAAATTATGGTGCTGTGTCCGCCCGCGATCTTGGAAAAGTCGTACCAGTAATCGGCGCCGCGCGTGGCCGAAACATAGCCATTGGTAAGGAAGATATCCTGCCGGCCATCGTTATTCAGATCGCCGAATTGCGCGCCCCAACTCCATCCGCCCAGGTCCACGCCCATCGAGGTGGCCAGGTTATCGAACTTCAGATCGTCACCGGACGTACCGGTGCGCGGCACCCAAAGATTATTCCCCTGGATCAGCACGCCTTCTTCCGAGATGTTTGAGACGTAGATGCCCAACTGGCCCTGATTGAACACATCCCCGGGCGCGGCGGTCATGCCGCTCTTGGGCGCAAAGCCGACGCCAGTTGATTCGCCGACTTCGCGGAAGCTTTTGCCGCCGTCGTTGAAATACAATTCCGAGACGCCGTAATCGTTGGCGATGAACAGGTCGGGAAAACCCGTGCCGCGGAAATCGACAGCGGTGGCGGCCAACGCCCAGCGTCGTGAATTGATCCCCATCCGTTCCGCGACCTCTTCGAACTTACCGTCGCCCAGATTGTGGAATAGATATTTGCGGCCGCCATTTTTGGCGTACTCGAAACTGTCGGGCATCATCTTGGTGGTGGTGAGATGCCAAAGGTTGACCGATTCGGGATAGTAACCCCCCAAGAAAAGGTCCAACCGGCCGTCGCGGTCGTAATCGAACCAGACTGCGGTGTTGGCATTGACCCAAATGGGGAAGTTGCCGGTATCGACACGGGAGAATCTCTTCCCGGCGTCATTGTGGAAAAGCTCTGGCCGTCCCCATTTATAGACGAACAGGTCTTCGAACCCATCGTTATCGTAATCGCCCCAGACCGCACCCATCGAAACGCCAGTTTCGACGTGATTCAGCTCTGCGACCCCCATCGCCGCCGCAACCTCGGCAAACGTACCGTCATGCTGATTACGATAGAGCGCATTCTGGCTGCCTTCACCGCTGTTGGTCAGGTAGAAATCAGCCCAACCGTCTTTATC
>JBDSEC010000128.1:0-7598 GCA_039920205.1 Pyrinomonadaceae bacterium | reverse complement strand
AGGTGTCACCGCCGACATCTGCAAAACCCCCGCGCATTTTTATCTAAAAGGGATCTGCGCCGATCTGGACAAGTTGATCTCCGATGCCGAGGTGGATCAGATCTTTGGCGGATAGCCCGGACTGAACGATTTTCTGCTTGACCTTGGAATGGGTTCCATACTTTAGACTGCCTTTGATGAGTGAAAATTTCGCAATTCGAACTTCCTGGCTCGCCGGTGAACTGGCGGGAGCCGCCGGCGTGAGCACCGATACGCTGCGGCATTACGAGCGTAAGGGTGTTCTGCCCCGTCCGTTAAGGACGGCCAACGGCTATCGTCATTACCCCGAATCTGCTCTCGAGCGGGTTCTGCTGGTACGTCGGGCGCTAGCCGTGGGCTTTACGCTGGATGAACTGGCCCAAATATTCAAGGAGCTAGATCGTGGCGGCGTGCCCTGCGGAAAGGTACGGGCCTTGGCAGGCAAGAAGCTTTTGGAAGTTGAAGAACAACTGAAAGTTTTAACCTCGCTACGCGATGCCTTGAACGACATCGTTGCTGATTGGGACGAACGTCTGGCGGTCACGCCTGCGGGTGGCCGCGCCGGTTTGTTGAATAGCCTTTCGGCCGACAAATCGGCCGAAAGGAACGGGAAAGCGAAGTTGCCACACTCCCTAAAACTGAACCAGAGGAAGGCAAAGCAATGAAAACCAGATTCATATATTTATTCGCGGCGATCGCCGTTTCATTCGCCACGGTTAACGTGGGTAGCGCTCAAACGTCGAACGAAATGACGGCGCAACCTCCGATGACGATGACCAAGGACATGTCGAACTGTCCAATGATGAAGCAGGACGGCGAGGTCGCGAGCCGTCACGACCATGACGCAATGGTTATGGCGAACGGCGAGAAGGCCATGGGTTTCTCGCAAACGGCGACTACCCATCACTTTCTGCTGCTGGCAGATGGCGGAGCCATACAAGTAGAAGCTAATGATCCGAATGACATACTGGATCGGGACCGGATCAGAACCCATTTGACCGAGATCGCCGGGCAGTTTACCGAAGGGATTTTTACGACGCCATTCGCGATACACGGCCGCGTTCCCGAGGGCGTGCCGGTAATGGATCAACTTAAGGCCAAGATCAAATATCGGTACGAACAAACGCCGAATGGCGCACGCGTTCGGATCTCAACCACCGATCAAATCGCCTTGGCGGCGATCCATGATTTCATTCGATTTCAGATCAACGAACACAATACGGGCGATCCGCTTAGCTTGAAATAGGAATTGAGAAGGCGGTTCTGAGTTTGACCCTTAATTACTTTCTTAGAAACTCCGCCTTATGCAATTGCAAATTAATAAACTCAACCCTCGAACCGGCTAGGCCGCTGCCCAGTGCGGTGAGGCTTGCTTCACCGGGCGGCTTTATCAGTGCGGCTTGCCGCGAATGTTCTTCTCCTGGTTGGCGGGAAAAGTAAAATTCGCGGCAAGCCGCCAATTGCGTTAGCTCCCGGTGAGGCAAGCCTCACCGCACTGGGTAGCAGCCGAGCTGTCTCTTGAATTTGTACATTTCCCGAGTCATGAACCAAATCAAACCCGGTAGAAACCCGGGCAGCAAAAACGCGAACACGATTCACCCGTCATATACGCACGCCTATTCACGCCATTTTTGAAGTGGGCGGGAGAACTCACGATGAACCGAAACCGCTTAATTCGACTTCGCCTTTTTGAACGCTTTGTCCGAGCCCATAAAACGGGTCAGGACAAAGATGAACCATCCAAAACAAAGAAACATCGCCAACGCGGCTTTTGGCCCGCCCAAAGTCCGGTTGACCCAACTTTGATTCAAGAAGCCGAGGATCAGCGGCAAGGGTCCCGAGACCGCCAGCGCATACGTCATTAAGATACGAACGATCGAAGGCCGTTCGGTCCGAATGATCTCGAACCGGTGAGCGTTGCTATCGGTCGCGGAATGGAATGGTTTGATCACATATTCCGACAACGGGATGATCGGAAGTCCGATGATGGTTACCCACCGCGTCGCCGTCCAGATCCCGTCGCTTAATTCACGGTAATCGATCAGCGTAGTACCACAACCATTAAAGGTGTAGAACTTCGGATAGGCCCGTTGCTGCATCGTCGCGTTCAGATTACGCAACTGCTCGGTGTGGTGAAGCAAGTTGGCTTCGAACAAAGAGCCGCCGCATTTCATGCAGTTCTTTTCATCGATCACGTTGCCGAACCCGCAACCGGTGCACTTTACTGTGTACATCTGGCCTAATTGTTGATGGTGATTATTCGAAACTGTTTACTCTTGCCAACTTGCTCGAACCAAACCTCGCCGGTACCGATCATTGTTCCCTGATCACGAACAAATAATTCCTCCGGCTTTTGCGCGGCGATCGCATCGCGCACCTTTTGATCCAACAACTGATCGTAATTCTTAAGGAACGCCGAACGGCCACGAACCGAACCTACCTTCATACCATGGTGCCAACGCATCGGGAACGAGACCAGACCGGCAACGGCATTCTTGTCCCCAGCCGCAACCGCGGTCTGTAACTTTACTAGGAACGCAACCCGCGCCGCTTGGTCTTCCGGTGATCCGCAAACACTTTGCGCCGCCCGGGCACCGGTGGCATCCAACGACCCGATCAAGCCAAAACCTAGCAATGCGATCGCAAGTAAGATTCTTTTTTTCATTTCTGCCTCAACTATCTCGTAAGTCAATTCACCGTCAAAAACTGATCCGGTGAAACCCGCACCGCTTCGTGGGCCTCGGGTCCACCAAAAATTTCCGGATGCAATATTTTCGCTAAGATCTCCACCCCGTTCACCACGCGCGGGCCAGGGCGGCTAAAATATGAAGTAGCATCGACCGCCCAAACGTCGCCGGTTTTCATCGCCGGCAGATCGTTCCATCCGGCGGGAAAATTCGATTGCGGCAGTTGATGCAGGATGTCCGCTATGTAATACCCGCATGGGATCAGCACGATCACCTCGGGTGCATAGGCAACAACTTCTTCGATCGTTGTCGTTACGGAGGGTTCGCCCGCTCGGCCAAAGGCATGATCGCCACCGGCCATTGCGACCTGCTCCGGAACCCAATGGCCGGGTGCAAACATCGGTTCCAACCATTCCAGCATCAACGTACGCGGACGCTGATTGATTTTGTCCAACCTCATTTTGACCGCTTCCAATCGCCCACGCAATTCATTCACAACTTTGCGACCACGTTCTTCGCAACCGGTTTGACGCGCAACCGTTTCGATATTGCCGAAGATGTCTTCGATCGTGTTCGGCTCCAGCGAGACGATGCTGATGTCGCCCGCAAATATTCGCGCGGCCTGCTGGACGGTCTTGAAACTGACAGCGCAAACATCGCACAGTTCCTGGGTCACGATCAGATCGGGGTTCAGTTCGTGGAGCAGTTTTTCGTCCAAACTATAGATCGAACCGTGACCATCCAGTTGCGACCGAACCGCGTGATCTATCTGGAGGCTGCTCATGGTCTGGTGGGAAATATGGCTGGCGGTCAACGCCGGCTTGCCTTCCACCCCGAGCGGAAAGTCGCACTCGTGCGTGATCCCGACCAGGTTCGGCTCCAACCCAAGCGCACAGACGATCTCGGTCGCGGAGGGTAGAAGGGAAACTATGCGGAGGTTTTCGTTCTTAAAATATTCAGTCGTCACAGACTAAATGTACCATGGCGCACAGACGTTTGGAGTTCCTGCTTTAACATGCCGGCCTCAAACCACGTTCGCGACACAAAAACAAAAACCTGCCGGCTGAAGCCGGAACTCCAAACGCTCGATACGTAGCGATCGCTTTCACATTTCAGTAGGTCAGCGCTAAACTTAGTCAAGCTAAAGGAGGTCACTCGGATGCCGGAAACTACAGAACCGCGATTCGCCGGGGTGATGGATCATATCGCCGTCAATGCCAACGATCTGGCTCACGACGTGGCCGAGTATCAGCGCATCGGTTTCAGCGTCGAGACCCTTTACGACGATTGGGCCATGTTGCGCGACGCACGCGGGTTTGGCATTGCCCTGCTGGCGCCCGGATCGAAGCACCCACCCCACATTGGACTGCGAGTTGATTCGATGGCCGAACTCGAAGCCGCCGCAACCCGCGAAGGCCGACCCATTAAAACCCATCGGGATAATTCGCTCTCGTTCTACACCAAGGGTTTGAATGGCCAGGCGATCGAAGTCATCTATTATCCGCCTGAATTTACCGGCAACCTGAGCTAGGAATGCCTGCCCGCCGCAAACTTCCCCTCTCCTTTTTCTTCAAACGGAACGCGCTGACACTCGCCCGCGATCTGTTGGGTTGTGTGATAGTGGTTCCGGCGCCTGACGGCCGACGTGTTTCGGGAATAATTGTCGAGACCGAGGCATATACCGGTGTGAAGGACCAGGCTAGCCATGCCTACGGCGATCGACGGACCGCACGGACGGAAACAATGTATCGGAAGGGCGGCACAGCCTATGTCTATTTTGTTTATGGGATGCACTACCAACTAAATTTCGTCGCCGGTCCGGCCGAAGTGCCCGAGGCTGTGCTGATCCGCGCGCTGGAGCCACTGGAAGGGATAGAACTGATGCAGGAAAGGCGCGGTTTGGTCAATGTTGAACAACTTACGAGCGGACCGGGAAAGTTATGTAAGGCGGCGGGAATCGACCGGACATTTGACGGCGAATCGCTGCGCGGACTGCGGCTTTGGCTGGAGCCAGGCGCAAAAACGCCACACTCGCGCCAAATCGTGCGTGGGCCCCGTATTGGTATTGATTATGCCGCTGAATATGCCCTGAAACCTTGGCGCTTCTGGCTAAAGGAGAACCATTACGTCAGCCGGAAATGAACTTTTTGCAACCAACTGGAAACGATTGCGTTTAAGGTATTTGCGGCTATTTTTTCAACAAAAAGGCGATTTCTACAAGAATACACCGTTTGGTTTCGAGTCAGTCGAAATGGTCTATTAATTCGGCTCCCCGCCCCAATTTGGGGCGTTTTTTCTTGGCAATTCGCAGTTTTATTGCCGTCTAGCTATGGCACGGCAATCGCTTATGTATCGAACTATGAACACTAACGTCGCAACATTTCCAATATGGCCGAACGCGAATCAAGTTCCGGTAACCGAAACTTTTGACGATTCCGAGCTGGATATCGTTGCCAAACCGAGTAGTGATTACGATCTGGCGCAACGGGCGTCAAAGGGTGACATGGCGGCATTCGAAGAGGTATATCAGCGGCACAACCGCCGGGTATACAGTCTTTGTCTGCGCATGACCCAGAGCGCACCGGAAGCCGAAGACCTGGCGCAAGAGGTCTTTATCCAACTTTTCCGCAAGATCGGTAGTTTCCGCGGCGATTCGGCCTTTACGACCTGGCTGCATCGCATGACGGTAAACCAGGTCCTGATGCACTTTCGCAAGCGCAGCGTGAAGATGGAGAAGACCACGGAAGAGGGCGAGACGCCGGTCCAGATCGTGACCGGGACCGAGAATCCGCTGCACATGCCGGTGGTGGACCGGATTGCGCTGGACGACGCGATCGCGCAATTGCCGAACGGGTATCGGACGGTCTTTATTCTGCACGATGTCGAAGGACACGAGCACGAAGAGGTCGCGCGTATCTTGGGATGTTCGGTGGGAACTTCGAAGTCGCAACTGCACAAGGCGCGCATGAAGCTGCGCCGGTTGCTTAAGA
Source organism: Pyrinomonadaceae bacterium (assembly GCA_039920205.1). Taxonomy (GTDB): domain Bacteria; phylum Acidobacteriota; class Blastocatellia; order Pyrinomonadales; family Pyrinomonadaceae; genus JBDSEC01. Next base: position 1,903 of record JBDSEC010000128.1, on the reverse strand, counting down.
AGCAAAGCCCGCCGCGGATGCTACGGCAGTACGTTTAAGCAGGATCGAAGCGATCTGCCAAACGGCGATTGGACGTGAAGTCCCGTCGCCGTTTTTCCGTTTTACAAGTTCAGATATTTTGCTGGCCGGATGTTAGACTTGCACTATGGACGAGCAAAGTTTGCAGGAAAAATACGCACCGCATAACGGTTGTTTTGGCTGCGGGCCGGCGAATGAGTTGGGCTTGCGGATTCGCAGCTTCCCGCAGGGCGAGGTGACGGTATGCGATTGGCAGCCCCTGAAACATCACGAATCCTTCCCGGGAATGCTGAGCGGTGGGATCATCGGTACGCTGCTGGATTGCCATTCGAACTGGGCCGCCGCGAATTTTCTGATGCAGCAAAACGGAACCGATACGCCGCCCTGTACGGTGACGGCGGATTACGCGGTAAAGCTGAAACGGCCAACACCGACGGCCGGACCGGTAAACTTAACGGCGCGAATCGTGGAATCGCGTGAGGATCGCGCGATCGTGGAATCTGAACTGACCGTGGAAGGGAAGGTTTGTGCGACCTGCCGGGGTACCTTCGTCGCGGTCAAACCGGGCCATCCAGCGTATCACCGGTGGTAAGCAAGGTACGACATGTTAACCTTTCGTTCTTGCGGCTGAGCCGCCCTATGCGCGGAAAGGCTCTGCCTTTCAGAATTTAATTGTTTTTTTAGTTCTAGCGGCTCCGCCGCCGGCGGCGGAGCCGCTAAGATTGGGGACAGGTACTATGAATGGCGAAGCCATTCCACACATAGAGCGGCAGAGCTGCAATCGACGGCTAAACGAGGATCGAAAGACCGACATTCTGTCGGACGATGTACGACAGGTTGTTAACCTGCCGATGCTTGTTTGGCTAGAGCATTTTCATTTTAGGTCTTAACATAACCTGAAGAAGCAAAATAGTTAGTACATTCCTCAGGAGTAAAAAGATGCAGGAGTTTGCCGATGTGGACCCAGAGTTCGTCGACCGTGCGCAACGCGGCTTTTCGTAGCAGGGCTTTTAGTTTTGAGAACAGTTTCTCGATGGGGTTGAGATCGGGCGAGTAGGGCGGCAGGTATTGCAACTTTGCTCCTTGGGCCTCGATCGCTTCGCGTACGCCCGCGACTTTGTGTCCGGGCAGGTTGTCCGCAATGACGAGATCTCCGGGCTGCAAGGTGGGACATAAAAAGTTTCTTACATAGGCGAGGAAGGCTTCGCCATCCATCGGTCCGTCCAACACCATGGGCGCCGTCAGATCGTTATAACGCAAGCCGGCGACAAACGTGGTGGTTTGCCAATGCCCGTGCGGTACGCTGGCTACGCAACGCTCGCCTACCGGTGCGCGCCCTCGCGTACGCGTCATATTTGTACTCGCTCCCGTTTCATCGATGAATACCAGCTTGGTAATATCCCAGGCGGGCTGATTTTCCACCCACTTAAGCCGGGCCTGTTGCACGTCGGGCCGCTCTTGCTCGCTGGCGTGTAGGGTTTTTTTTAAAGCTGAGCTTCCATTTGTCCAATTGATGCCACAGCGCGGGACCTTTGATCGCAATACCCTGATCCGCCAGCCGGGCACACATTTCGGCCAGCGTCAGATCCGGCTGCGCCTTGATCCAAGCCCGGATCGTCTCCTCTAGGTCCGCCACCCGCGATTTCCGATGACCGCCAATCGGAAGACTGCTCCGCTCGCCGGACCGTTGCAGGCGATTCCGTACCTGATAGACCCACACCCGGCTAACCTCCAGCCGCTTCGCAATCTCCGTCGGCCTTTCTCCCCGCTCTAACCCCCGGATCACCCGATCTCGCAGATCCTGTGAATATGCGTCCATTCCTGCCCCTCCTTTCGTTGGGGCATGATAACACACATTGTTAATACTTAAATCAAAAATGCTCTA
>JBDSEC010000127.1:0-3852 GCA_039920205.1 Pyrinomonadaceae bacterium | reverse complement strand
GTCATCGTGTTGCCCACCGTCCATTTCAATAACGTCCAAGTATTCCAGGCGCTGCGGGTTGCGTCGTAATCGAACACGATCACTTCCCAATTTCGGCCCGAGGACGAAGCATAGCGCGCATAGGTCGCGCGTTCGGGTATGAACTGACTGACATAGTCGTTAATTTGCCGTTGTTCATTGGATGATCCACTGGTGTTGGCCGCGGCCAACATCTCAGAGCGGTTTTGTACCTGAAAATCGATCAGCGTCAGGCCGCTCGGGGGCGTGCGCGGCAATACCCAATAGGTGTTCCGTATCTCTGGATAATCATTAATGCCTTCACCGTTACCGACATTCTTTGCCAGGTTGGCAGCTTGTTCCTGAACCGCCGTCGTAGGGGCATAGATGATCACGACCAGATCGGTTCCGGCCTTTTGCAAAATGTAAACGGCGATCTCGCTGGTTGTGGTCTTGGTGCCGGTATAGCTGCCGCCCTTTGAACTGGTCAATTGCACCCCGGTCTGGGACCCGCCGGTCTTTTCCAAAACCAGGGCCGCCAGCTCTTCGGCTAGGCTCATTGGTCCGCGCAAAGTACAAATATAGATCTGATCTTTCGGGGAAACTTGCTTCTGTGGTTTATACACCGCCGTAGTCGCGGTAGTCGTACCTTTTCCCTGAAGGATCGTGATGGTGATTCCCGGCGGCAGGCGTTCGGGTGGCGTCTTTGGTTTGACGCTTGCGGTCGTCGTGCTACTCGGCGAGGTTGGTGAACCTTCCGTGCTGCCGGTGCCACCCGTCAGGTCATCAACCACCACTGACCCGGGCGTGGGTGCGTTCGGGCTTTTATCAACGGGGAATTCGACCAGTGTGCCGCTGGTCCGCTCGGGCAGATCGGGCTCTTTACGGTCCGGCGGGGTATACGACATCGCACTAAAGAGCAACAGATATCCCACGATCCCGTAAACCAACATTGCAACGAACGCCGATCCCGTCCCCATTAACGTTAGCGGTCCGGCTCCGATCAAGGTTTGACCCGCGGGAACTGCGTACCCCGCACGCACCGCGGTTGGTGCGGCGGCCCCGCACGTTCGGCAGAAAACGTCATTGCCAATGATCGGTTGCCGGCAGTTGGGACAGATGCGCGAGACCATCGTCGCGTCCACCGGCGGCGGAGTCTGGCCCAGGGCGGGTTGGTCTCCGATCAGCAGAACCAAGGGGACGAAGAGGCCGATCACCGGCAGGACCGCGAGGACACCGATGATGGCCGACTTTCCTCTTACATCGGCGATCGCTCCCCACATCATCGCTAAAATGACCAAGTTGATCAGGGGGATAAACGCCAAAAGTACCCACCATCCCGGACGACGGCCGATTCGGCACATCAAAACTAAGTTACCGATCGGAAGCCAGGCCAGGCCCGCTCCCTCGGTGTTGGTCTTCTTGGCCAACAGCATTAACGTGATCGAATAGTAAACGTAGAGGAAAAACGCCAGCAGGAAAAAGATCAAGAAATAACCCAGGCCAGACCAGGCGCTTGAAGAAGGTACGGTTTCCACGGTTAATCCCTTTCCGTTGGGCCGAACGGGGGCCAAGCTCAATTTGAAGTTGAAATACGCTGTGCCGCTTTGAAATGCTCGGACGACGGCTTGTAAGTGCGGCGGGCGCTGGGAATTGGAATTGAACCCTTTTGAATCGTAGCCAGAGCCGGGGCCGCAACCTCGGGCAATTATGCGGCGAAGTGTAACGCAAGGGACTAATTGGCGCAATCTAAATATGTTGTCAAAAGTCATGATGCAATCAATAGTGGGACTTTGAAGTTGTACCAAGAGTGGATGTCTTGCGGTTAAGGCGAGTGCTTGTAGCATCTTCAGGCGGAAGGCTTTGCGCGAAGCGCAAACAAGACTCCCCTCCTTGGCTAAGGAAGGGTGGGCGCGCCGGGGTGGTTCGTTCTGAAAATGTTCTTCAGTCCAAATTAAGATTCTACTGAACTACCACCCCACGGCCGCAAGCGGCCTCTCCTAAGCATAGGAGGGGAGTTGGGTTCCCCTGATTTTCTGCTTGCTTTTCAAGCCAGCATTTTCAGGCGGAATCATTATGAACAGGTTCGTTCCATTTAGTGGGACGTTTACGCTACGGTTCCGCCTGAAGGCGGGGCTACCAGCACGCGCCTTCACCGCAAGACAACATCCCTCGGGGTTAACCATTAACACCCACTCTAAATTACAACCCAAGCACGTTTTGCCACTTGGTAAAAGACGGCACGAATCAGGAAAGTGTTAGCGGCGCTATACGATTACGACCAGTTCGAGCGTGGCGCGCCCTCTACGAATTTATAGAATCCGAGGTCTTTCTGTCCGAGCATTTTGGCCAAATAGATGATCTGTCCCGTATGCATGGCGAAATGCTCGACGACATGATAAATAGCGTCGATCACCGAAACATCGTGATTCTGGATCTGGCGGGTCTCCAATAGCTTGGAGGTATCGAAGTTAGCTAGGACCGCATCGACTTCGTTTACTGTCTGTTGCAGTTGCTCGAGCAGTTTTTCGCGGGATTGTCCCGCGCTCGCATCGAATTCGGTCTGCCGCTGGCGGTGATCGAGCTGTTCCCCGACACCGCTGACGATCCATTGCCGCGCGTTCCCGGATAGGTGCAGCAACAGATTGCCGATGCTATTGGTTTCAGGACCAGACCTCCACCAGATCTGTTCATCACTGATGGCCGTTAGCGACTTTTGGATCTTTGGCAGATATTCGCCGGCCAGCAGCGAACGCGATTTAGCGATAAAAGCAGTTTCGAATTTAGACATGATTCGATTGTACGGAACCGCAAACTGGTTCTAAAAGGCCGGCAATGGATTCGTTCATATTGCTATTGCCGAGCCACCTATTAAAAGTGCACCCAGATCTTTGCGGCGATGCTTTTTCTTTGCGCTGAAGGCGCAGCAAGAACTTAGCCAGATGCTGGGCCGAAGCGGCCGGGGTCGGGGATAGGGGTCGGGGGCTGGGGATACGAGCGCCCTGAAGGGGCACCAGACGTTTCACATCTGCCGAAGCGGCGGGGTCAGGGATTAGGGACCGTTGTCCTCTGATACAAGCGACCGCTCGGCCCGAACAGTTGCACTATTTCACGGATTAAATCTAAATTGGCAGCCATGGAACATTTTGATGTCGTCGTCGTGGGTGCGGGGCTCTCGGGCATCGGCGCGGCGGCGCACTTAAGAATGGAATGCCCGGACAAGAGTTTTGTGCTGCTGGAAGGCCGCGCGTCGATGGGCGGTACCTGGGATCTGTTTCGTTATCCTGGCATTCGCTCGGATTCCGACATGTACACGCTCGGTTATCGGTTCCGGCCCTGGACCGATGCCAAAGCGATCGCCGACGGTCCCGCCATTCTTAGCTACATTCGGGAGACGGCAGAAGAGTTCCAACTCACGGAAAAGATCCGCTACCACCATCGCGTCAGACATGCCTCGTGGTCGTCAAATGAATCGCAATGGACGATCGAAGTGGAAGCAGGTGACGAAGGTTCCCTGGCGCGGTTTACCTGCAATTTTATTTATCTGTGTACCGGGTATTACGATTACGAGAACGGTCACACGCCGGATTGGGAGGGAGTGGATCGCTTTCGCGGACAGATCGTGCATCCTCAAAAATGGACCGACGATATTGAATACGCGGACAAACGCGTCGTTGTGATCGGTAGCGGCGCGACCGCGGTAACACTGGTCCCGGCCCTGGCCGAACGCGCCGCGCATGTGACGATGCTTCAGCGCTCGCCAACTTACGTCGTTTCGCTTCCCGCGCAGGACTGGATCGCTAACTTGCTGCGGGCAACATTACCCGCCCGGGCGGCCTACGCGATCGCGCGCTG
>JBDSEC010000126.1:0-4456 GCA_039920205.1 Pyrinomonadaceae bacterium | reverse complement strand
AAGCAAGATCTGTTTTATCTTGCCGTACTTCTTCTCCGCACTTTTCAAGGTCATACCGACATGTACACCATTAGCCGTGGTGAAACTCGATACTCGAACTTGAATTAGCTCGATCTTGGCATTTTCGTTGATATTGGCGGCCGGGTCTGGTTCACCCGCGTAAAGTGTCATGATCAGAACGTTGCCACTCTTAACGGCAATAAGTGCCACGCCTTCGCCATCACTTGTTCGACTCAACTTCCAAGGTTTCACCGCCTTACGAACTTGCGCTACGGCCATTCCCAGTTGTACCGGTCCGGCTGACTTCGAGGTGATGGAATTCGTCCCGGCCTGGGCCAAACCGGCGAGCAGCAAGCTAAAGGCTACGGATAGAGCAAATCGGTTGATAGTTTTCATGGTTGTCTTTCTGACTTTTCTCAGGAGAGTAGTTCGAAAAATGGCGGGCCGCTACGGATCGCTTCCGTTAGCGATGCCACTTATCAATCGGGACGGACGGGTTGGTTAGTTATTGCGCTAAACAGAAATCAAGTCCCAGCGGGATCGCCGGAAACTGGGCCCCACTAGATCTTCCATTTTCAGGTGACGTCGCCCATACTCAACTTACCGCTAGCGCGCAACAGTTCAGAGTAACGCCTTTCAGGCCGGATCACCGTCGCAAACATTCACGCTACGGGTAGCGCTCCTCGGTGCCATCTTGGTCCAATAAACGCGCTGCGGCAAGACTTAACCGGTCATTTGGGCGCCGCGATCAGCCAGATCAACCCTTCGGCGATCCCGCCACGCCAACTCAAAGGCTCGTGAGCACCACCCGTCTCCTGATAGCTAAAGGAATAGCCCTTCGCGAACAGCACATCCCTCAGATGCCGGTTTACGTCCCTAATACTGGGACCGTTGCCAACGGTGTTCCAGACCTCGATCGCGCCCACTTGAAGTACGAAACGGACCGGCAACTTGGGCGAAGCTTCGTATTGCCGGGTTATCCACTCGCGGTCTGGGTCGGATCGCTTTTGGCCGGGCCAGAATGCGCCCGATTGCGAAAGCACGTTGCCATAAACATCCGGCCGCTTGAACGCAAAAAACGCGCTGCCCAAACCGCCCGCGCTCGATCCGCAAACGATGGTCTGTCTCGGATCGGCCGTGGCGCGGGCCTGTTTGCGGACGATCGGCAATACCTCGTTAGTCACAAATTCCACGAATGGTTCGTTGTTGCCGAGCTCGATATTGCGCTGGGGTTGTGGCGCTTGGTCGATGAACACGGCAACGATGGGCGGGATCTTTACGTCGGCGATGAGGTTGTCCAGGATGGTCGGCGTGGGAACTTGATCCGCATTCCAATATTCGTCGCCGTCAAAGCAGATAAGCAGCGGATAAGCCGCCGCCCGTTTCGGGTCAAAGCCGGGGGGCGTGTAGATCCAGAATCGTCGATCAGTTTTCAGGACCGCGCTTTTAACCGTCTGCTCGACCAACTCGCCCTTCTTTGCCCCGGGCCGAACCTTGATCCAAGGTTGGTCGGGCGCGCCGGGAAGTTCCAATACTGACCGGCCGACGTTGGTTCCGGGTGGGACCGTTTTGGGATTAAGCGGATCCGGGATATCCGCGGTCGAGTTGGGGCGAAAGCTGTAACTGATGCGCGTGTCGTTACGCACCAAGAACGATTTGTACCAGACGTCGGTTCCGGCCAGGTGAACTAACTGATCTCCGGCCGGACCGGTCGAGTAGGAAAGCTGACTGAACACGACCACGCCGTTGGTAGACCCGTCGCCCCGATAAACAAAGGAAATCAGGCTGTGGTCGCGATCGCCCGCTATGGTTTCGATCAACGGTGCGCCATTGACCTTGAGCGCGCGCCAAAATTCGTCGACCGCTTTCGTGTCGCCAACGGCCACCTGCTGCTTTAACTTTTGGATCCGTGGGCTATCAACTTCAACGCGAATTGGCGCCACCTGGTTGTTTCCCGCGGTTTGGAAAAGGGCCGCGAACGCCAATGCAATGATCGGTAATAAAGTAGTATTCATAGGATCACCAAGCTAGCGTTCGTAGCCCCGCCATTAGGAAGTAGGCTTTACGCTGAGCGAAAACAAGACTCCCCTCGTTGGCTAAGGAGGGGTTGGCGCGCAGCGCCCGGAGCGTTTCGTTCGGAAAATGTTCTTTGATCCGATTTAAGATTTTGCAGAACTACTACCCCACGGCCGCAAGCGGCCTACCCCTCCTAAGCATAGGAGGGGAGTTCGGTACACCTCATTTTTTAGGTTGCTTTTCAAGAAAGCCTCTTAAGGCGGAACTCCAAACATCCGCTCCGAACCGCGTGCGGGTAACCAGGTTGCCCACGGAACTCAGGTAAGATATTGTCTGCGGCCTAAACTACATTTACGCATCGACTTCGGGTTTGGTTCCCATGCAGCTTCGCGATCGCTTCATTTTTGATCCGGTTGAGAACATTTTGTTCATCGACCTGGCCGGCTTGCGGATAGAAACACGCGCGGACGTGGAAGAGACCCGCCAGGCCGTGCGCGAAAGCCTGGAAAGCCGCGGCCGCCGGGCCTATGCCATCGTGAACTACGAAGGTACCGAGATCGCGCCGGAGATAATGGACTATTATGGCGAGAGTATTAAGGAGCTTTACGATCGCTATAGTCTGACCACCGTTCGCTATTCCTCTAGCGGTTTGACCCGTTCGGTGCTGCGCTACTTGGGTGCGGCCAAGGATCTGGAATCCAACATCTTCACGACCCGCGAAGAAGCCATCCGCGCGATCGACGAACTAAAGGAGCGCAGCCGGATCGCCCAAGCGGGTTCCGCTCGCTCGATATTCAACCCGCGTCAAAGTGTGGTGGGTAAATTGGCCTTCGGTTGGTTCGGCCTGTTGACCATATTGGCATTGGGATATTCGGCGGCGCTTTGGTTGGTCCCGCGACATTGGCCGATGATAAACGGCCTGGCCGTGGGAGCGCTGGTCATGTTGGCCGCTGCGTCTTTGATCAGCGGCGTCATTCTGATGTCCGCGGTCATACGCCCGCTAAGGCAGATCGAGGATTTGGCCGGACATCTGCGTTTGGGCAGCGTGATCGAACCGATCCAAGTCGATCGCTATGACGAGATCGGCCGGCTGGCCAATACGATCAACGAAGCCGCCTTGCAACTTCACCAAGAGATCGAACGGTTGAGCGGCCTCTATCACATCTCCTTAATGATGGGGACCGGTGCCGAGGTAAGTCAGATCTGCGAACTTTTGACCCGAAAGATCGCGCGGCTGTTGGGTGCCGAGATCTGCGTTATTTTGCTATTTGATGAGAAGCAAAACTGTTTGCGAGCTCAAGCCCCGGCCTACGGGATGGAGGATGGGCAGTTGGCTACGCTGCGGTTCTCGCCGGACGAACGCAGTATCGCCACCTATGTTTTCACGACCGGCGAACCGTACTTGGTGAATGACGCGCTGATGGACCCGCTTTTGAGCGATAAAGCCGATTCGAATATTCGCGAAATATTGGCAGTGCCGCTTAAGGCCGGGCATTCCATGCTCGGAACCATCGTGGTAATAAATAAATCGGGGGGATTTCTTGAGGCCGAAAAGCAGTTGGTGACCATCTTTGCGACCCAGGCAGCGCACCTTTTACAAAACGCGCAGCTCTTTGAAAAGGTCCGCGAATCCGAAGAGCGATACCGTCAGATCTTCGAGAACGCCGTTGACGGTTTGTACCGCAGTACACCATCGGGCGAGTTGGTCACGATCAATCCGGCATTGGCATTAATGCTCGGTTACGACGGGCCCGAAGACCTCGCAGATATTAATTTGATCAACGACCTTTTTACCGACCGGAGGGCCGCTGAAAAGTTGCAAGCGCAATTGAATTCGAGCGGGGAAGTACTTGATGTCGAATGTGAACTGCTGCGCCAAACCGGCGAACCCATGCCGGCACGATTAAGCATTCGCCAAGTGACGGACGTCGCGGATGGTCAGGTCTTTCACCTAGGGATAGTCAAGGACATAACCGAGCAAAAGCGGCTGTCTCAGCAACTGATCATTTCCGAGCGGTTGGCGGTGGTGGGCGAATTGGTCGCGGGCGTGGCCCACGAAGTCCGCAACCCGCTATTTGGCATTACGACGACGCTAAGTGCCTTGGCGCGTGAGCTTAAGGACCGTTCGACGGTTCAGCCGTACATCGATGTGGTCATGACCGAGGTCAGCCGGCTTAATTACTTAATGGAGCAGTTGCTGGAACATAGTCGTCCGGTGCGTTTGGATCCCGATAACTCGGCGTTACGCTTGGTCGTGGACGAGGTGACCGAAGAGTTCCGCACGTCAGCGAAAGAAAAAGGTATCCAACTGATCGTCGAATATCAGCCTGAGGAGATCGACGGCCCGCGCATTGATCGGCGAAAGATGCATGGCGTGTTCACCAATTTGTTCGAGAATGCCTTGCAGCATATGAACGGACCGGGTCAGATCTGTCTAACC
>JBDSEC010000125.1:0-5288 GCA_039920205.1 Pyrinomonadaceae bacterium | reverse complement strand
CGGCAACGGTTTATTGAATATAAAAAGACGCGCCCAAGAATGTCACGGCCGGCTGGAGATCGATACGGTCGAAGGGGCGGGTACCAGGATCGAGTTACGTATCAAGCTAAGATCCGGCCCTTGGCCGTGGCGCTAGGTTTTGCCCCTGCCTGTACTGGCGGGGTGCAAACCGGATAACTTACCCTACACTCATTTGATGCTGATTGAATCGATGCCGATCACCCCCGAAAGCAGACCGATGGCCGCCGCGATCAAAGTCGCCATTATCGAAGATATGACCGAGGTGCGCGAAGGCTTGGCCATGTTGATCAACGGCACGAACGGCTTTTCCTGCGTCGGTCGCTTTCGTTCGATGGAGGAAGCGATCGCGAACTTGGGCCGCGAACCACCCGATGTGGTTTTGACCGACATCGGGTTACCCGGAATGGATGGAATTGCCGGCATCAGGATTTTGCGCGAACAATTCCCGGGTGTACCTTGCCTGGCGCTCACGGTTTATGACGACGACGAACGGATCTTCGACGCGTTGTGCGCCGGGGCCTGCGGTTATCTGCTTAAAAACACCCAACCCGCGCGTCTGCTTGAATCCTTACGCGAGATCCAGGCGGGCGGAGCTCCGATGTCGCCGGAAGTTGCGCGTCGAGTGGTCTCGCTGTTTCAGAGATTCGCGCCGCCGAAAAACGCCTCCTATCATCTGACCCCGCAGGAGCAGCAATTGCTCAAGTTGCTCGTCGAGGGACACAGCTACAAAACCGCCGCTCACCAACTTGAGATCAGCTTCCACACCGTTTCATTTCATTTCCGTAACGTCTACGAAAAACTCCAAGTTCATTCGAAATCCGAAGCCGTCGGCAAAGCGCTGCGCGAACGGATCGTCTAAGCCCGGCCGTCGGACATCTTACTAGCCTTTCAAATAAGCCCGGCCTGGGGTCCCCAGGGGCGAATTTCGTCAACCCTTTTTTGCTCTGCCACCCACCTGTTTTGGTAGTTATGTCTTCATCCGAATTGCGCCACAATCGAATTGTTCAAAAGTTGAAGCAAATTCGAGGAGTGAAAGCCATGACCGATCGATCTATTTTGCCCCGTCTGCTGACCAGTCTTGTATTCGCCGTCTGGTTGGGAAACGCCGCGCTTGGGCAAGGTTCAGGCTTTAGCTTTCAGGGGCGGTTAAACGACGGGACCAGTCCGGCGAACGGTAGCTACGATTTGCAGTTCCGGCTGTACGATGCGATCGTAGGCGGTAACCAGATCAGTGTTATCGTTTCGCGTCCGAACACGACTTTGATCAACGGCGTGTTCAGCACCACCCTCGATTTCGGTGCGACGGCTTTTAACAGCCCGAATAGCATTTTTATCGAGATCGCTCTTCGCCCAAATGGTTCGCCAAATGCCTATACGATCTTAGGGCCGCGACAGCGATTGACCGTCGTGCCGTTTGCGGTGCGCGCGGCAAATGCTGCCAGCGCCGATAACGCGACGAATGCGGTCAATGCTCAAAACGCGGTGAATGCACAAAACGCCATCAACGCGACGAACGCCACGACCGCGTTTGATTCGTTCAACCTCGGAGCAGTGCCGCCTTCCGGTTACGCAAAACTTAATTTCCCCAATACCGGTGATCTTCGAACCACCGGCGCTTTGGCAATAACCGGAGATGCTTCTCAACCGATCACGTCTAACGGCTTGGTCAAAGCGATGATTCACGTTAACGCCAACGGGACAATACTACGGTGCTACAACGGAATCACGGGTACGACAACCGGAAATTGCGGTTTTACGGTTGCTGATACGACCATACCGGGCGGGGCATATCGTATTGATTTTGGTTTTCGAGTCAACGATCGATTTGTTGCCGTGACGACGATCAGCGTTTCATTGGTGAACATTGTCACTTCGTACAATTTCTTTAACAATCCGAATCCCAACGAAATTTATGTTCTTACACATATAACGGATGTTGATTATCTAAAATCCAGCACACCCAATCCTTTTATGATCATCGTTTATTGATCCGATGAAATATTTAGACGGTGGCAATACAAACTGATAGGAGAAATAGACGGCAGAAACGCGATTCCGTCGGCATTCTCGGCAATGGTTTTCTTGACAGAGCCAAATGCCTCGCAACGGTGTCTTGCGCTCCTAGGATAAACGAATATGAAGAACGTAATTCTAATTTGCATGTCGATTTTGCTCATTCCAATAGCGGCATTTGCTCAAGGGACGGGCTTTAGCTTTCAGGGTCGGCTAAACGACGGCTCCGCTCCCGCAAACGGCCCTTACGATCTGCAATTTCGGTTATACGATTCGGTAGTAGGGGGCGGTCAGATCGGCAGCCTGCTTGCGCGCCCAAACACGATCCTCATTAATGGCGTGTTCAGCGTCACTCTAGATTTTGGCCTGACGGCATTTAATAATCCCAACAATATTTTTATTGAGATCTCACTCCGCCCCACCGGCTCGCCGAATGCATATACTATTTTAGGACCGCGGCAACAATTGACGATCGTGCCCATTGCTCTGAGGGCGATGAACGCCACCAATGCCGACAATGCGGCGAATGCAGCGAATGCAGCGAATGCGCAGAACGCGGTCAATGCGACCAACGCCGCGACCGCGACCAATGCGCTGAGTCTGGGTGGAGTTGCGGCTTCCGGTTATGCGCGAATTAACACCCTGAACACGGGCACGTTGGCGACCACTGGCGATCTATTTATCGTTGGTGGTGGCACCATCAGCGGAGCGGTGAATCTGGGAACCGCAAACATCACCGGAAACGCGACACAGAGCGGAGCCTCCAACGGTCTTGTAAAAGCAATGGTTTATGTCGATAGAAACGGGACGATACTACGCTGCTACAACGGATTTAACACCGCCCCTGGCGTAAACTGCGGATTGATCGTCACCCTTCCAATCACCGGCGTTTATCGAATCGACTTTGGGGTGCAGGTTGCCTTTCGGTTTATGTCGATCACCCCTGAATACGGTACCACTTGTAACGTCGAACCAATCGCCTGCAGAAATGCCGGCGCCAATTTCAGGTTTTTCGGTTCGAACAGCGTCGAGGTTTTCACTTTCGATGCCGACAACCGGGAAGACACGTCCCCGGCCGCCTTTATGCTGGTGATGTATTGATCATGCTGTCCACCATACTTTCGGGGCTGTTTCGTCGGTCTCGCAACCGCGGCTAATTTTTTTTTGCGAGAAAGAATGAAGATGAAGAACCTAATTTTGATTTGTTCGTTCATTTTGTTGAGCTCAACGGTGGCGCTGGCCCAAGGCAACGGCTTTAGCTTTCAGGGTCGCCTGAACGACGGCATTAATCCGGCCAACGGCCGTTACGATCTGCAATTTCGGCTTTTTGACTCTTTAGTCGCCGGCAACCCGATCGGTTCACTGCTTTCGCGTCCGAACACGACCCTGATCAACGGCGTGTTCAGCGTAACATTAGATTTCGGTGCGACGGCCTTCAACAATCCGAACAACGTTTTTATCGAGATCGGCCTTCGACCAAACGGCTCGCCGAATGCCTTTACCATCCTGGGACCGCGCCAGCAATTGACCGTCGTGCCATTGGCGGTACGCGCCGCGAACGCCACCAACGCCGATAACGCGACGAATGCGGTTAACGCGATCAACGCAACTACTGCGACCACGTCAGCCACGGCAGCCGTCGCCAACAACGCCGTTCTGTTCGCCGGTTCGCCGGCGTCCCAATTCGCACGATTGAATAGCGATGCCAACAATGGGGGACTAGATATTCACGGCCAAATAGTAAGTTCCGGCGATCTTACGGTGGCCGGGCATGCGTTCCAAGGACCCGGTTCTTTCGGTATTGCAAAAGCGATGTTAGAGGTCATCCATACCGCGCAAGGAATGCAAGTGCGGTGTTATAACGGAGTCGGCAATGCATCCGGCTCAACCTGCGGTTTCGTGGTAACGATGCCACTCGAAGGCGTGGTCCGCATTAACTTTGGCTTTCCGATCGCCAATCGATTCGTTTCCGTTTCGGCACAATATACGAGCAGCGCCGGCAACAACAACACGGGCGTAAACTACCGGTCTTTCGATAGTACCTCGATAGAGGTATTCACCTTCGCGTCGACGTCCGAAGACACCATTCGGCGGGACTTTGCGCTTATTCTTTATTGACCTAGGGTTAGACATCATAAACGTATTCCATGCAGAGACATTAGATATCTACGGAAACTCATATGTAGCACTTGGTATGCGGGGAAACTGGGATGAATATTTATCAACTGAAAAGATACGCGAAGACGATCTTACTGCTGGCGCTCATTGCGGCAGGTCTCGGGGCGGCAAGAGTTTCCGCACAAATACTAAAACCCGGCGAGATCGTCTACGGCCGCGCCGCGATCGCGGCCGGAGGGAATTGCAGTTCTGCGGCGATCTGGGCGGTAGGTCAGGACGGATCAAACGACCGTTTTATCACAAACGGTTTGCACCCGCGCATTTCGCCCAATGGACGGCTGATATTGTTCAAGCGGTTTGACCCCAACACTCTTTGCAACCCGTTTTTTAACGGTCAGCCGGAATGGTGGATTCGGGATCTGACAACCCGACAGGAAACGCAGATCGCACTAAACTTTGGCATCGCCTTCGGTCATTTTTTCTCGCCCGAGACTAATCGCGCCGACAAACAAATAATCACGGATGATGTAAATAGGCTTTGCACAATGAAATTGGACGGGACAGCACGGGTTTGCACCGGATTTCCGACCTTAGACCCGATTCGCGGCCCGGGACACATGGGAATACGCGGCGGCGACAATCTAATTGTGGTAGAGAATTACGACAACTCACCGGCAGGCGGGCTTTACACCTTGAATTACAATGATTTGCTGGATCGCCAAAAAATTCTCAATACGAATTTCGGCGATGTAAATCCGTCCTGGTCAAACGACGGGCAAGCTATCGCCTATGCTGCCACGAATGTGCTCAATCGCGGCCAAGCGGGGCCTTTCATAAATTTGTTCAAAATCAATCCGGACGGTTCCAACAAGACACAGTTGACGTTTCTCGATCCTTCGATCGGCGAGGGTTTTTATCACAGCCTGGTTTGGACGCTCGACAATTCGACAATTCTCAACGCCGCAAAACTTAACGGCGTTGCGGCGATCTACAAAATTTCGGCGACCGGTGGCGGCATCCTCGGAACGATCACGATCACGCCCGGAGCCGCACCAGATTGGGTTGGCGGCATCGTTCCCGTCTATTCCGAGCAAGAGGTCGCTTCGTTCGGCGGCGGCTCGACCACGGGGGGGACC
>JBDSEC010000124.1:0-6373 GCA_039920205.1 Pyrinomonadaceae bacterium | reverse complement strand
CGCAAACGACGCCGCCGCCCGTGACGCCGATGACGCCGGATATCGTCGATAAGTACGAACAGACGTTGCCGTCCGCCGACTATGTCCGGCGCGAGGTCATGGTGCCGATGCGCGACGGCGTGAAGCTCTTCACGGTCGTGATGATGAAACGCGGGACGGCCAAGGCGCCGATCCTGCTTTCGCGCACGCCCTACAACGCGAGCGGTCAGACCGGCCGCAATAATAGCCAGCGCATCGTCGACGTCCTGGAAGCAATGGACGCGGAGTTTGTCACCGACGGCTACATCCGCGTGTATCAGGACATACGCGGCATGCACAAGTCCGAGGGAGTGTGGGTCCTTAATCGCCCGATCGTGGGACCGTTGAATAGCACCGGCATCGATGAAGCGACCGATGCCTACGACACGATCGATTGGCTGGTCAAGAACACGCCCGAGGCGAACGGGAACGTCGGCGTCATCGGTTCTAGCTATCTGGGTTTCACGGCCTTGATGACGTTGATCAACCCGCACCCCGCGCTGAAGGCGGTGATCGCGCAAAGCCCGATGGTCGACGGGTGGATGGGCGACGATTGGTTCCACAACGGCGCCTTCCGGGTAAGTTCGCTAGACTTTGTGATGGGCCAAGGGTTCAACAAAGGCAATGGCGGCGGCGAATTCGCGCTAGGCAGCGGCGATCAATACACACGCTATCTGGAGGCGGGCTCGATGGCGGACTTTGCGAAGATGGTCGGCGTCGAGCAGGTGCCCAGCGTCCGCAAGTTCCTGGAGAATCCGGCTTACACCGATTTCTGGTCGCTGCAGGCGGTGGACAAATGGCTCGGCGCGCGGCCGCATACGGTGCCGACCATGCTAGGGGTGGGGCAATGGGACCAAGAAGACAGCTACGGCGCGCCGGCGGTCTATCGCGCGTTAGAGCCCAAAGACAAGAATAACGACCGGCTGTCGCTGGTGATCGGTCCGTGGCGACATTCGGGGTTCAACCATACCGGCTACGATCTGGGGGCGCTCACCTTTACGGGCGACACCGCGCTCGAGTGGCGAGTGAAGTACGCCAAGCCGTTCTTCGATCATTGGCTGCGGGGCGGTCCCGATCCCAAGACGCCCCCGGTGCTTACCTATGCAACCGGCACAAATCAGTGGGAAGCATCGCCGCGCTGGCCCAGGGGCACGGCCAAGCCGATCTATCTGGCGGACGACGGTGTGGCTACGTTCGAGAAGCCCGGAGCCTCGGGGCACGAAGAATACATCAGCGACCCGGCCACGCCGGTTCCCTTCATCCCGCGCCCGATCGATATGGGCGATTCGATGCAGTGGAAGCCGTGGCTAGTGCATGATCAGCGTTTCGTAGCGGGCCGTCCGGATGTGGCAGTCTGGACCAGCGCGGTGCTGGATAACGAAGTGCACATCATGGGCGCGCCCGAGGTGGAGTTGTTCGCATCCACGACCGGTACGGACAGCGATTGGGTGGTCAAGCTGATCGACGTCTATCCGAACGACATACCGGAACCGGCCACCCAGGGCGGGAAACCATCGATGGCCGGATATGAACTACCGATCGGGATAGAGATCTTCCGCGGCCGTTATGTGAAGAGCTTTGCGGTGCCGTCGGCGCTGGAGCCGGGTAAGGTCGAGCATTACACCTGGACGCTGCCTAACGTCGACCACGTGTTCCGGCCCGGCCACCGGATCATGATCCAAGTGCAATCGTCGCTGTTCCCGCTGTACGACCGCAACCCGCAGACGTACGTGCAGAACATCATGTACGCGAAAAAAGGTGACTATCGAAAGGCGACGCAGACCATCTGGTTCGGCGGTGTGAATGCGAGTTCGGTACTGTTGCCGGTGGTGAAGGAAAGGTAGCCGGTAGTCGGTAGACGGTAGTCGGTAGACGGTAGACGGTAGTCGGTAGACGGTAGAAAGCGGACCGCTGCGCGGGCGTTTTTTTTGAGAACAACCACCCAGTTCGCTACGCTCCTGGCCCTCCTTGTCCAAGGAGGGCAGCTTTGGTTGGGCGGTAGGAATGCGAATTCTATTCTGTTGTCGGTGGTGATCGGAAAGTAGACGGTAGTCGGTAGAAAGAGGACCGCTGCGCGGGCGGTTTGTTTTGAGAACAACCACCCAGTTCGCTACGCTCCTGGCCCAACTCCCTCCTCGATTGAGGAGGGGTGTCCGTAGGGCGGGGTGGTCGCCAAGGAGGGGAGATTTGAGGGCAACAGCTTACGCGAAACTACTCCATAACTGATAAAAGGAGTCGCGATTTCGGCATAAGAAAACGGTGGGCTGGACATTAGACTATATTGAATATTGGCGTCAGGTCGCCTGTATTTTAACTACTCGCTTCGAACTTCTTTGACCGGGTGAGTCGACTAACCCGCGAAGCGGGTGACCGCATAAAGACCGGGGTGAGGCTTTGCGAACCCCGGTATAGCAGAAATCCACGCCAGCCCATGAAATGGGCGGCCGATCATCGGAGACAATTGAATGCCTCATTCATACGTCAACCTTCTTTACCACATCGTGTTCTCAACCCGTGATCGCCAACCGCATCTGACGATCGAACGCAGACCGCGATTGTATGAATACATTGGTGGAGTGATCCGCAAACGCGGCGGCATTTCCCTAGCGATAAATGGAATGGACGATCACGTTCACGTATTGACCAAGTTGAGGCCAGACAAAGCGATTTCAGAAGTGATCCGTGACTTGAAGGCCGGTTCCTCTGGATGGATGCATCAGTTTTTTCCCGAGGTGCGTGATTTTAAATGGCAAAATGGTTACGGTGCGTTTACCGTAAGTTCGTCGCTGTCGAAGAAGGTCACTGATTATATTCGAGATCAAGATCGTCATCACGTAAAGCTCTCATTTCGTGACGAATTCACGCTGCTCTTGCGTAAGAACGGCATCGAATTCGATGAACGTTACCTATGGCAATGAGCGGCCGCCCATTTCATGGGCTTGCGATCGTTGTGGGTGAACCGGGGTTCGCAAAGCCTCACCCCGGTCTTTATGCGGCCACCCGCATACGCGGGTTAAAGCAGAAGAGTCATCAAGCGCTCGCACGGGCGATTGAAGAACAATCGGGTGAATACTTCGTTAGTTGAAAGGCGTTTCTAGAAGCTCAATTAAGGCTTAAGTAAGCGTTTATGCCCCTCAACCCCCATCTCCCAAAAGGGAGAGGGGGAGCCAGAAACAAGATTCAGCCAAAGTTTGGTTGCGGCCCGTCAGGGCTGCGCGGTGCGCTCTGTGGTGCAAATTCTTAAGCTATGAATGTCATTTCTCAGTGCTTAAGTTAGCGCCTATGGGGGTATGGGTTATCCATCTTCCTTCAAGCCTTCTAGATGAAATTCAATCGCTTCCTGAATTAGTTTTAAGACCTCTTCACGCGTTTCAGCGACCGCCACGCAACCTGGGAGGTCGGGTACATGTGCGCCAAAACTGGTGGCGCCTTCTTCGACTATGACGGCGTATTTCATAACAACGACTTCTACTTCATCTAACGGTTTTAGGAGACTTTATTGCCCACGACGATGCCGGCCCGAGTTGCCGACTTTTTCCACTCTTTAAACAATCCACCCACGATCTTTTCTAGTCCGCGTTGATCGGCGAGCGCCTTCGAGCGATTACTAACCAACGATGTCGCTTTCCAAAGCACCGCTCCCTCAATTGACTCCAACCGGTATTCATATCGGTATTTGGGCGGGTTCGGCGCACGACCGTTGACGGGTGAGACCTCATTTACGATACCGAAAAGTACGGCGTCTGCTTTTTCGCGATCGTCGACTACGACAAAACCATACTTCGCCAGTTCCTTTCTCATCACCCGATCTAGGCGGACTTCGCTGTCCACATCTTGCGGAAGATTTTCCTGCTTGGAAATATAAATCTTCGTAACTTTATGGAGAGCCGGAGCCGCTGCTCCCGCAGTCGAACGTGCCAATGCCGGAGTCAAGCAAAATAGCAACACGGTTAGGGCCGTTACGGTTCTTAGGAACAAAATGCACCTTCTTTCACCAGGTTGAATGTTGTCAATGCACGAGCGAGCGAGCCTACGCAGCGACGCTTCGTCAGGGACGAAGTACATTTAATACCACAACTTGGCTATTCGACAACGGAGCCCGAATGCTGTTGCCGATATCCGATCTCTACGGGCTAGCTCAAATGGTCCATCACAAAGTAGAATCCATCGTCCATGACGCGGCCCGCAAAACCATTGACTACGGAACCCGGAGAATCGTCTCCCGCAGCCATCTCCCAACAGGCACTAGGGATTGCCTGTGCGTTGATCTTTCACTTTGCCGTGGGCGTGCGTCTGTTGGTTTGGTTCAATAACGCGTCGGAGATCGATCTGCCGATGTCGGGTTTGACCAGGGGTTACGCAAATGATGCGCGGACGTTGTTATCCGGGGATATCGGACTATTCGTGCGCGGCCCCAACCCGCCCTCGGATGCGAATGTGTTGGCGCATCCACCGGGTTATCCGATCTTGATGGCCGCGGTTTTCGGCGCGCATGGCTCGCTGAACGCGGTGCGTGTGGTTCAACTGCTCGTGA
Source organism: Pyrinomonadaceae bacterium (assembly GCA_039920205.1). Classification (GTDB taxonomy): domain Bacteria; phylum Acidobacteriota; class Blastocatellia; order Pyrinomonadales; family Pyrinomonadaceae; genus JBDSEC01. The sequence goes on along the minus strand of JBDSEC010000124.1, from coordinate 1,821 downwards.
GTTCCGGGTCCGCGGTTTTGGTGTTCCTGATCGCGTTGCAGTTCCTACCGTGGCGCGCGGCTTGGCTGGCCGGGGGGTTGGTGGCCCTGTCGCCGCAGCTGGCTTACAACTCGCTGTTGTTGCTGCCCGATTCGCTGTCGATCTTTCCGATCCTGTTGGCGTTGTGGCTTTTGCTGCGCCGCGGGCGGGCGGGGGATTGGGTCAACCTGATCGGATGCGGCGCGTTGTTCGGGTTGTCCCTCTGGTTGCGCGCGAATATGCTGCTGCTGCCGGTATTCATTGCGGTTGCCCTGGCGGCCTTCATCTTGCCCCCCGGTCGCCGTTGGCGATCATTGGCGATCGTGGCGGGTGCGATATTGCTGATCGCCCCGCTGACGATCCGCAACGCGATCGTATTCGGACGGTTTATCCCCATTTCGCTGGCCGGCGGTGTGACCTTGATGGAGGGTATTGCCGATTATGATCATGAGGGCAGATTCAGTCTTCCCCGCACCGACATGCGCGTGATCGATATGGAGGCGCGCGAGCAAAATCGGCCCGATTACCGGAACTCGCTCTTTAACCCCGACGGGGTCGAACGCGAACGCGAACGAACGAGGCGGAGCGTGAGGTTAATTGGCGCCCATCCGTTCTGGTTCGCAACGGTGATCGCCCGGCGGGATCTGATGATGCTGCGGTTGGAACGCGTTCCGGCGATTGCGCCGGCAAAGCAGGGCGCCGAAACCGGCCCACTGCTTTTGCGCTGGGCCGGAGGCCTTTTGCGGCTGGTCCAACGCGCGTTCATCACCGCGGTTTTTTGGCCGCTGGCGCTGGCGGGATTGATCTTGGTTTGGCGACGCCGCGAGTTGCGCGCACCGGCGATGCTGTTGTTAACGGTGGTGATCTATCTTTTGGCGGTGCAATCCTGGCTGCATACGGAATATCGCTACGTGCAGATCATCCAATATGTGAGCTTGCTGTTCGCGGCTTTCGCCCTCGCTACGGCCTTCGCCTGGCTGAAGCGGTGGATGGCCGGGACGGTCCAAACCAGCTAATCAGTTTTGCCGCGATTCCGCGTGAACCGGTCGCGGCCACACGGAAGTGAATATGACCACCAGGGCTGAAAATGCCGCATCGCCCGAAGCTTTGGCGGGCGATTCCACTAAGCAGAGGAAACGAGCGATCGCCGTTGCCTGCGCGGTCCTTTTCTTGTTGTCGGTCGGTGTGCGTTTGTTGGTCTGGTTCAACACGGCGGGGGAGATCAATAAGCCGTTATCCGTTTCAACGGGCAGCTATGTGCATGACGCGCATATTTTGCTCCGCGGCGATGTGAAGACCTTTCTAGGCGGCCCGAACCCGCCGGTCGATGCAAATATTTTGGCCCACCCGCCCGGTTATGCGCTGCTGATGACGGCGGTTTTCGCGGTCCACGATTCGATGAATTCCCTTCGTGTTGTGCAGGTGATACTAAGCTCGGCGGTGCCGGTATTAATGTTGCTGATAGCCGCGCAGTTCTTGAGCTGGCGCGCGGCTTTGCTGGCCGGCGTGCTGGGCGCGCTATCGCCGCAGCTCGCCTATAATTCATTGCTTTTGCTGCCGGACAACTTGGCCGTGCTGCCGATTTTGCTAGCCCTTTGGTTTCTTCTCCGCGGCGGACCTTCGGGAAACTGGACGGGCTTGATCGTGAGCGGTGCGTTGCTCGGCGTTTCGGTCTGGTTTCGGGCCAACGTGCTTTTGCTGCCGGTCTTTGTGGCGGCCGCCGCCGGTTTGACGTTGCTTCCGCCCGGTCGGCGGTGGCGATCGGCCGTCATCGTCGTGGCTGCACTTTTAGTGATCGCGCCG
>JBDSEC010000123.1:0-3370 GCA_039920205.1 Pyrinomonadaceae bacterium | reverse complement strand
GCGACCTGCTCGAAATGCTTGGGCTGACCAGTTCGCGGCTCGATCTCGGGCTGGTCCATGAACTCTATGTACGACTGCTGCCAATAATGGGCCTCGGTGCCTACGGCGGGAATGTCCAGGCGGTGGGCGGCCTCCATGTTCGAGGTGTCGTTAAAGCCGCCGATGAAGGCAAAGGTCGCAACCTCGACCGCGCGTTCGACGTCGCCGCAGCGGCGCAGGCTGAAATCCGACAACCAACGATCACCCGCCGCCATGCGCAAACGCAACGCGATGCTCGCCGTCGTCATAGGCAGATCAAAGGCATGTTCGAATTTGATCTCTTGAGCTTGGGTCAGACCGAATTCGCCGGTGATGTCGGCGAACGGTTCCTGCGCAAAAACGATCGTGGCCGGACGCACGGCGCGCACCCGGCCAACAAAATGCATATCCTCGACGGCTTGCGCGAAAAGCTTCAAACCGCCGCGATCCTGCTCCAAAAATCGCAGCCGCGGCCGGTCGATCTGACTATCCAAAAGTGATCGAACCAATCGTTCGTGCCCTAGGCACGGCGCGAAGTCCAGCTTTCGTTGGGTGACGTAAAACGTCGCTTTCGCTTGGCTGAGAGATCTGTCGTGCAGACGCGTCACTTCCTTGTACGAAGCGTCGCCCATCGCGGCATGGTAGCGGTCAATGTTTAGAGTGCCCATTTTGGGTTCTGCTCAATCAAGCACTAATTGGTCGGTTAGCGTTCATCTAAAATAGATTCCAACTCAGCGACAGCCTCGAGATCTTTGGGGCGACCGGCCGCACGCTTTACGAATATCAGCTTCTCTAGATCTAGACACCAACAGTCAAAGCCAAATACCTTTAGAGATATGCTGTCTGGAAGTAGGTCCTCATAGCCCCCGCCGCCCGTTATCTCGCCCAAAAGATCAATGGCGCCGATGTCCGTGATTAGGGTGAAGTTTAGTCCATTTCTAATAGTTGAAGGTTCCCAACGGAAGGGAAGGCCAGGTGGCGCGCCCCGCAAATAAGGCGAATGGGATTCGAGGGCGACAATTAGACGGGCGGTGTTTTGATCATTGCGCCGGTAAACAACATCCAAGTCTTCGGTAAGGCGGGCAGCACCATGAACAATAGCAGCGGCTCCGCCGACAATGATGAATTCGACACCACTGCTAACTAGTACCTTTATCAATTGCGGGAAGTCGGTCATCGTCCCAATCGAGCTTCTTTGCCGGCGCGGCGCAATTCGATCGCGAGTTCCTGAAGTCGCATCAATTGTTCAAATCGCTGGTCCACGGTCAACGTTAGATTGTGTCGGATAAGGGTGCGGTCTACATCCTTCTTATACAATTCAACGATCGGATCCTGGTACCGTGGCTTTAATGTGCCGTTCAATGGTTCTCGCATGATCCTATTATAACCCGACTTTCAACAATTTCCGCACCCGCGTTTCCCATTTCCTGCAGCGCGCGCGCTCCATCGCCTGGCTTTAATTCAACGGGACGCATCGCGTCTAATAGCGCCTTGACGGCAAAGCCTTCCTGCAGTGCATCCAGCACCGTTTGCTTGACGCAGTAGTCGGTCGCCAATCCACCCACCCATACTTCATCAACGTTCAGGGCTCGCATTCGTTGGGCCAGGTCGGTGCCGTCGAAGGCTGAATAAACATTATCGTCGCCCGTTCCTTTGGAAATGATCTGTATCCTCGGATCGCGGATCAGGTCGGGATGGAATTCCGCGCCCGGTGTATTTAGCACACAATGCAACGGCCAAGTTCCGCCTTGGGCAGCGAAATGCCTGGTTTGCGCCGGGTGCCAATCGCGGCTGGCAAATACCGGCAGTCCGTCCGCCAAAAATTGAACGATCAATTCATTGAGGACCGGAACGACTGCATCACCGTTGGCCACTTCTAAAGCCCCACCTGGACAAAAATCGTTCTGAACGTCGACCACGATCAACGCGCGACGCGGGGAAGTAGAAACCATAAACACCTCACCTTCTTGACCATTCTAACGAACCGCCTCCGTTGGTCAAAGGCCAAGGTCAATAGTAATTAACAATCGGCCCGACCGATCCCCAATTGGGTCGGTCGGGCCGTCGTTATCTACTTCTTCGCGGTGCTCGCCTCCGCACCAGGTGCGGGCTACGGCTTGGTCTTGATCTTTATCGGCAAAGTTATGTTCACATTAGGAATGCCGAAATTTCCTTGCAGCGTCATCAGCTTTTCCAGGTCGATCATGCCGACAATATTGACCACCGATACGTGGCGAGTATCCGTAGCCAGCACGGTCAATCCGCCGATGCGATCGCCCTCGAACATGGTAAATACCTCAATGTTCTGACCGTCCTTCTTACTTTGAATGCCGGCCAATCGCTCCCACGTTCCCGAGCGCAATTGGGTGCGGACATCCTCCAAGTCGGCAGCGGCGTACGCATTGTCTGCTTCAAATTCAAACGAACGCGCGTAAATGCCTTTTAATCCCTGAACGGCTTCGCGTATCTTCACCATCTTCGGGTCATTGGCATCACCGCTGCTGAGCGCTCGGATGGCTAATTGCAGCAATCGGCCGTTTAGGTCAAAACTCAACTTGTGCGCTGAATTGGTAGCTAGCTTGTCCAGTCCGTCCAACCGCAAGCGCGCCGCCTCCTGCGCGTTAATTGACCACGAAGTCGCCAACAAAACGACCACCAGTCCAAGTATCCGAAGGGGCAATTTGCTAAACATCTTCATTTCAACTCCATTGCCGCAACGGCGGCCTACGATTCCGGCGTCGTGGCGCCGACTTGATTCACTTTGGTCTTAACCAGGTTCAGGTTGTCACTGGTTATGCGTAGCGCCTTTAGCAATTGATCTGCCGCGACGCGCCCTTCCTTCAATTCGGCCCGCAGTCGTTGATCACCGCGATCCCCTCGATTCGAAACGGCCACCGTATGGCGCGGTACGCTAACTACATGATTCGAATCGATGGGATCAACCGTGACTGTTGGCTTGATCGCCCGCTCGGTCCATGTCAGATCAGAGATCGAAGATCGATCCAATGTTGCTAGTGCGACCGATTCGTCCGGCTGCGCTCGGATCAACCAGAATCCTAGCGACAGCGCGAAGACCGCTATGGTCGCGGCCACGGCCCAGCGATAGAGTGGGGCGCGTTTTACGGGTACTGCGACAACCAGGGCCGGGACCGCGTACGGCTCAGCCGGCGCCTTATATGACAACGGGCGCAGCAGCAATTCCAACTGCTCGATATCGCCGTCCGGTTCACCGGAACCATCCCACAAATAATCGTTCATGATCGGACTCCAATGCCCATCTTTTCGCGCAGCATTTTCATGCCGCGGTGCAAATTCACGCGTACCGAATCGGGCTTTAATCCAGTGCGTTCCG
>JBDSEC010000122.1:0-4404 GCA_039920205.1 Pyrinomonadaceae bacterium | reverse complement strand
GGGGCAAATCGCCCTTCGGGAAAGCCTCCTGAAGGAGGCTGAAGAATGGGCAATTTTAGTAGCTTCCATTTCAGCAAATCTGCGGACCTGACCGACGATTTGCCGGATGAGAGAGTGCGGCACTCCTGCTGCGGCGGCATCGGAATGTCAGTGGACAACTTTGGCAAAGTATTTTAGACCTACGTCAAAGTCAAGTAAAAAGCAATTTCAGTGAGCACCATTTTCGCTAGTATCATCTGCATACTCATTCCGTCCGCCGGGTTCAGCCAGCTTTCCGAGCCTTGCCGCACTTTTCATCCTCGCCTTCATCCATTCGATACCCTTCGCGATTCCGGGGTCGATCATCGACGCGTAGTGTCCACCGCGCTCGACCTCGACAAAAGTCACGTCGCGGTTTGTCTTCTTCAACCGATCAATAAATTTGCGGGTCACCTTCATCTCCATCTTTTTGTCATCTTTGGCCTGAAAGACAAAGACGGGCACGGTTAGTTTGGCGGTGAAATTTATCGGCGAGTTCTGTCCGATGAATCCCGTGAAGCCGGGGACCAGGCCTTCGATGACCGGAACATATTTGCCGATGAAATCGGCGATTGAAAACATTATTATCCGCATGAAACTGGTTTGGTGCGGAACTGGTGTACGCGGTTGTATCCGTGGGTTCACGCGCGCGTTCGTAGCCCCGCCTTTAGGCGGAACGTTGCGACGCCAATTTCGCCGAAGGAACTGAGCGTCCTGCGATTCCGCCTAAAGGCGGGGCTACGAACGCCGGCGCTGAACGAGCAACAGCAAAACCCCGACCACCAGTCCCGGCATAGCCCACTGCCACCAGAACACCACGCTTAGCGCCACCGATTCACGCGCCACCCAGTAGTTCAGATCCACGAACTGCGTGTGCCGACAGCGAGCGTCTTCGATCTGCGTTAAACCCGCTTGGCGAAATAAGTGCATCGCGCGCTTTTCATGATAGAAGCTGGTCACCAACGCGATCGAATGAAACCCCTCGCGGTCCGCAATGGTTTTGATCATGCGCGCTTGGTCCGCGGTCGAGGTGCTTTCAGTTTCCATGATGATGGCGTCGTGGGGAACGCCAGCGGCAACCAATCCGCGGCGCTCGACCTCGGCTTCGGCTGGCGGGAACCGCCCGACGCCGCCGGTCACGATGATCTTTTTCGCCACGCCTTCATGATAGAGGTCCGCCGCACGGGCAATGCGATCCCGCAAAACATTCGACGGCTGCTCGTTTGCCCAGACGGACGCGCCCAATACAACTAAACAATCAGCAGGCGCTACCTGGGTTGCCGTATTCTGTGAACGCAAGCTAATGAACTGATACGCCCCGAAGACGAAAAGCGTCGTGCCTAACGTGACGGCGATCGTCAACACGGCCCTTAACTTTGGTCGGTTTTTCATCTGCCAGACACACCTCGCCCATACTTCGCATTCGTGTTCATGCATTATCGTGCAGGTAGATAATTAAATGATATGTGGGTAGCCGCAGGGCCGGGTTGTGGGCTGGTACGGCGAGATTGCCAATCATTTTGGAACGGACTCGTGCCGTACGTCGCTAGACAGACTAACAGTCTGTCGTACCTTGGGAGCGTAATTTCTTGACACGATGACATTTACGTCACTATCATCAGATTCGCAGCGATGGTGTTGGGCCTTCTCCATTAACCCCCAAACGTGTCCCTTGGAGGCTACTGACCGTGATCAAACTTGATATCGTGAATCGCGTCGCCGATCGAACCGGCGTACCCAAGTTGAAAGCCGAACAGGCGGTCGAGGCCCTGTTCGATTCGATGAAGGAAGCGCTAACCCGCGGCGAGCGCATTGAACTGCGCGGCTTTGGCGTGTTTGTCGTAAAACCCCGCAAGCGCGGCGTCGGCCGTAACCCGCGCACCGGCGAAGAGGTAGCCATTCCGTCGGGCAAGACCATTCGGTTCAAGCCGGGCAAGGAATTGCAGAGCAGTGAAGAAGGAGCCCCGCCCCCTGCGCCCAAGCTGCCGGACGGGAGTTGGTGATCTCGTTGGTAGCCCCGCCTTCAGGCGGAAACTTTCCCGAGATGAAATTAGACATTTAATGGTCGAGGTACGGAAATGTTCCGCTTGAAGGCGGGGCTACGAACGCAGCTTTATGGATCCATACCCAGGCCTTTCGCAATTCGCCGACTTTCCTAACCACTCATTCAAGCGCCGAGCCATGCGTCCGACGGCAAAAGCCTGGGTCCGGCATAGCGCACTTCTGTTTCTCGCTTTCCTGACGACCACGTTTGGTGGTATCGCTTTCTTGTTTGGTGCTCTGGTGTCACCGCAATTCGCCGAGCCCGCAACCTGGACCGGCTATATCACCTTCATCCCAAAATATTACGTTGCGTCGGTGGGGGCGGTGTTGCACCTGGCGATAAACGATCGATTCGTGTTGGGCCAGGGGTTGGCCTTTTCGCTTTCACTATTGGCGATCTTGACGGCGCACGAAGCGGGACATTATGTCGCCTGCCGCATCTATGGCGTCGATGCTACGCTGCCGTTCTTTTTGCCGGCGCCGCCGTTGTTGGGGCCGGGAACATTCGGGGCATTCATCAAGATCGTCTCGCCCATTCCCTCGCGTCGCGCATTGTTTGATATCGGCGTGGCGGGACCGTTGGCGGGATTTGTGATCGTGATCCCGGTGGCGATCGTCGGGCTATTGACTTCGCATCCATTGCCGGCGGCCGCCGTGGCCGCAGCCGGTGACGCGGGATTCAGCGACCCTTTACTAGTGCGCCTTCTGGCCTGGCCGCTGCATATCGATTTGAACCTACTTAGTCTTAATCCATTCTGGTTTGCGTCGTGGATCGGTCTGCTGGTGACGAGTTTGAATCTACTTCCGGTCGGTCAACTGGATGGCGGTCACGCGGTAATGGCAGTGTTCGGTTCCGCCGCGCATCGATGGATCGGGCGCGTGGCGTTTCTGACCATGGTGACTTTGGCTACATTAGGTTGGGTACTTCACGGCAGCCCGGGTGGGTTCGTTTACACCGTGATCTTGGCGATCATGCTGAAAGTCGGTCATCCGCGCCCGCCAGATCAGACACCACTCGGCACCGGGCGACTGGTGGTGGCAGGGATCACCTTGCTGGTATTCGCACTCTGCTTCTGGCCCTTCCCGATAACCTTCAGATAGATGCTAGATGCTGGTGAAGATGCCAGATGTCAGATGCTAGATTTTAGTAAGGGCATGCTTTTAGAGTTGAACAGCAACTGGGCCACAAAACTAGCATCTAGCATCTGACATCTCTTCCGGCGTTCTTTACGCCGGAAGCAGTCCCTTGATCTCGCGCACGACCTTTTGCACCTGTTCCTCATCGGCCAAGGCCATCATAAAGAATTTGTATCCTTGGTGAAAACAGATCACGCCGTTGGCGAATAGCCAAACGCCGTCCAGCACCGGATTTCCCCCTAACAGCCAACTGATAGGCGCACCCGTAATACGGCCGGGCTGAAAGATCTGGGCCATCATGACCCCGCCCGCCGCACAACTGAATGCACCCAATAAAGGTGCACCCACATACTTAACGATCTTGCGTTCAAATTCGGCGCGTTCGCGTTCGGCCTGGGCCAGTTCACCGTTTTGGGCTAGTTTCTCTTGGCCCTTCAAATACTCGTCAAACTTTTCACTGGCTTTGCGCAGGCCGTAAACCGGCAGCGCCGAATGGGTGAACCAATGCGGATGCGAACCCAACAACACCGCGTCCAAGCCCGGGAACGAGGTTCCCAAACGAACCCCCAGTACTAGTGAAAAGGAAACCAACGCCGCCTTGCCCGGATTCTCTTTCACCCAACTACCAGCTTTCACGACGCCGTCGGCGATCGCTGCCGAAGCGCGCGTGATGCCCGCACTGGTCTCGTAAAACTTCGATGCTTTCTGGTAGTAATCCTTGGCGGCTTCGAATACCTGATCGGCCCGCTCCGAAGCGTTTCCTGCGGCATCCACCATATTGACACTGACTTCGCGCGCGCGCCGCGCGGCCTCGCCCGCAGCCTTGCGCGCCCGGTCGGTTACCTCGAATTCTTGGTCCAGTCGTTCGGCCTCGGTACGCACGCCGCTAAAAGTCTCCGCCCCGCGCTTGGCGGCTTCCTGCGCCGCGCCGGTGGCGACCTTGGCGGCATCTTGGGCGATCCGCGCGCCATCGCCGACCGCGTCGCTAAGTCCATACTTCTCGTCCAGTTCGCGTGCTTTGCGCCGGGCCGTTTTCTGCCACTCGTCCAATTTGTCTTTATATTCCGACATTGACCGTTCCTCGCTAAACTCAATTCCCGTTTGATATACGCCGCGGGGGAGCCGCTGGTTCAGTTTCATGATTGCACCGCCGCTTAAGATGGTCAACGTTTCGCTGGGAGCTGGGAGCCAGGGCGGCCCGGTAGT
>JBDSEC010000121.1:0-3544 GCA_039920205.1 Pyrinomonadaceae bacterium | reverse complement strand
CAGGCGTAGAACGCGCACGCCTTCATCACCCGCCACCACCGTGGCCGAACGTGGCGACGGGTCCAACACCGCCATCTCGCCGATCAAGCCGCCAATGGTTTCAGTTGCGACCTGGTGCCGCGCCGCGCCGGTGCCCTTGAATATGCGGACCTTCCCGGAAAGCAGGATGAACACCTCGCGGCCCTCGGAACCTTCGACGCAGAGTTCGGCGCCCGCGGCGTAAAACTCTTCGGTGCTAGCGCGCGCCAGTTCCAGCAGGCCTTCGGGCGTCAATCCAGCAAAGATCGGCGCCGCTCGGAGGGCGATCATTTTTTCCACAACCAACAACGGCCCGGGCTCGCTGTCGCCCGCGGCGTGCCGCCGCGATCGATCGGCCAGGCCCTGGGCGGTCGCGCGCACGAGTTCATTCTCATCTTTGGATCTACTCTCCAACAACTCGAGGTTCGCCGCGCCTTTCTCATACAACGCGTAAAGCGCCACGGCCCGCACATAGGAATCCAAGCCGTCCAGGCTTACCCGCAGCAAACTAACCAAGGTCGGGATCGTGGCCTGCAACGAGATCGCCTGGTAAACCGCCAATATACGGTCGGCCACGGCAGGTGCGACCCACTCGCGCAGGTCCTCGACCGCCGATTCGCGGGACGCCGCGTCGTTCGATGAAAATGAATCGCGTAGCCGGTCGCTAGCTTCGGCTTCGCTTTCCGGGTAGGACAATCCGCTCAGCAGCCGATCAATGGCACGCCCTCGCATCCGCCGCAACAGATCGCAGAGTAGTTCGTGCGTCGGCGTCTTGGAACGCTCGAGTACCAGAATGGTCAAGGCCGCGCTTTCGATGCGTTCGATCTCTTGGGCCAATCGCGCGGCCAGCCCCTCGGTATCGCCCAGCAATCGGTCCAGAATGGTCTCGTGCTCCGAGCGGGTAACGCGATATTCGGCGCGCAAGCGGTTGATCAACTTCTCGTCCGGCGGCTCGCCCGTCGTCGGATCGTCGCCGAAGTATTCGGCCAACGCTTTGGTATACGATTCCAACTGCAGGCGTTTCTCGGCCGTGAGTTGTTTCGACGGATCGGAAAATAGCGTACGGTCCTGTTCGGCGAGGGCATTCATGACCTTTTCGTGATCCGCTGCCGAAATGTTCAACTGACCGCGCAGAGATTCCAGCATCTGCACTTCGTCGCGGGTAACGAACCCATCGGCGAGAGCCTCGAAAATAGCGTCCTTGTAGACCTCCAACACATGAGCGGCGTCCTTAACGCTGTCCTGCGTGCGGATCTGGTTGATCAGGAAGGCCTCGCGCAGATTCTTAGGTTGAACATCGGTCCATTTCCAGCGTTTGATGATGTTGCGCGCCAGCGTCTCTTCGGTAAATTCTGCCGAACTACGGCGCCACCGGCGTAAGAAGAACATGGTGGCCGTCAGCACTACCAACACCAGAAATACATGGGGCACGGCTTCCGGCAACTTGCGCAAAGTGGGCTGTCCGGCAAACGTATAAAACGTAACAAAGGCAGTGAACGCAGCGATCGTAAAGGTCGCGTGTCGAACGGTCGCCGCGTCCGCCGGTGGATTGCGGCGTTGTAACAGCCGGCCAACCAGACGTTCGATAAAACTGAAAAGTACAAAACTAGCAAACGCCAATGCACCGAGCGTTAGCGCCGCCGCCACCGCGCGCGGCATCGCGGGAAAGAAGTAGAACCCGGCCGTAAGGGCGTCATGTCCGGGGAAGAACGCAGTCTTGATCACGCCCGGTTGATTGGTCCAACTGCCGCCAAAGTAGTAGTCCCAGGTTCCCGCCTGCATGAAATAATAGAAGTAGAAGGCAAAGACCAAACCGGGAAACGCATAATAAACGAAACGTTTCGGCCGGGCTTCGATCTCCTTCCAGTAGCCGTTCTCTTCGTTGATATCGGGACAGGATTTCTTACACGCGGTGCATTTTTCGCACTGTGAATTGCCGGTGTCGCGCAGACCGTGCGGCTCGGTATAGATCTTTTCGATAAACGAAAGCGGGCAGAGGTAATTACACCAAGTCTTTCCGGTAAAAAGAACGCCAGCCACCAACGCCGCGAAGGAAATGGCGATGAAAAAAGTGGCCAACATGGTGCCGTCGCCGTTGGTCGCGATCAGGCGTAGCCAAAGCGAAACAAAAAAGATCCCGCCGGAGATGTAGTAATAGGCGATTTCCCAATGCTTGGACATCTTGCGGCGGCCGGGGTGTCCGAACTTCGAGGCCAGTTGGCCGACAAACGCCAGCGGACAGATGACCCGCCAACGGTGATAACCCACCAAGACAATAAAGAGCGGCAGCGACGCCACCACCACCGTCCAAACCACTCGCCCGGCTAAATTAGGAACCAGCAGGCAAAAGACCGGGACTGCCAAAAAAACGACCAGCGCGACCCACCGCAACACCTGGACCCAGGCGGCATCGCCCGCTTCCTTGACCTGGTGCGCCAACACGGGCAATGCGGCGCGCGAATTGGCCGCGGGGGTTTCTGATGTATTTGCGATCATTTATCCAAGTTACTCGGTCGCTCGCTGGCAGGACCGGTTCGTAAGCGGCAGTTGCCTTAACCAGTCATCCACAGTCTATTGTTTGTTTCGACCGCAGACAAGCGAGGCGCGGGATTTGCCAACGTTCATTTGGGTCAGAGCTGCCTGCGGCTCGCGGTGGGTCCGGTCAGAACCGGGAGCGGTAGCGACTCGGTTCGAAATTACGTCCGATAGATTGTTAGTCTGTCGAATCGCCGCCCACGGGCGCGCTCCGGCGTGAGTAGTTCGTGGCGAGACAATCGACAGGCTAACAGCATAACGGACGGCCTGCGCTTTTTTGTTTTTTTTACCCGGTTTGTATCAAAACGATTCATTTTGTGTGAGAAATCCTTAGGAAAAACGCACCCTCGCGTTCGCAGCGTTCGAAAATTACGTCCGATAGATTGTTAGTCTGTCGCTCGGTTGACACGAGCCACTTCCCAGCTTGTGATGCGCCGTTGCGGATCCGTCGCCCGGCTAACATTCCGTCGACCTATCATTCATACCCTCCCAGTTTCGTTCTCATGACACGACTTCTTCCGGTAGAGTCTCAGCTGTCAACGAACGATTTCAAAGGTTTTTCCACCGACTACCGTCTACTGTCCACCGGCTACCGTTTTTGTTTTTTTTACTCGGTTTGTATTGAAACGATTCATTTTGAGTGAGAAATCATTAGGAAAAACGCACCCTCGCGTTCGCAGCGTTCGAAAATTATGTCCGATAGAACGTTAGTCTGTCGAACCGCCGCCCTCAGGCGCGCTCCGGCGTGAGTAGTTCGTGGCGTGACAATCGACGGGCTAAAGGCCTATCGTACCTAGCAAAACTTTCTTCCAAATCAGCCATGACATTAAAAGATCGGTTGGGTGAAGGTTGCCGCTTCGGTATTAGGGCAAGGAGCGTTCTCCTCTCCCATTGGGAGGGGCTGGGGGAGGGTTCGGCGCTTCGCCGTTGACGGGGTGGTTGATCTACGAAAATCCGCGCAGCGGTCGTTCTTCCCCGGCCCCCAACACCC
>JBDSEC010000120.1:0-5681 GCA_039920205.1 Pyrinomonadaceae bacterium | reverse complement strand
TGGCTTCCTCGAGACTAAACAATTTCATCGTTTCGGGACCCAGACTCAATGGTCGTCGGTAATGCGGATCAGATCCGACATGGGGTCGAACGGATCCATCTCGTCGGAAAGTTCGGTCTCGATAATTACCAGCGCCGGGGAATCGACGGGTAAACCGTTTTCGGGGTCTTCCATACAGACGGCGTGAATGTCGCCGTTAGTATGCATGTATTCCGATGGGATCACATCTTCGTAACGTGCTCCGTGCGGGATCTCTTTACGTACCTTGGGTGCGATCTCACCCAGGTCGATAAAGAAATCCGCCACATCGATCAGCTTGGGCGCGGTGTTCGAACGAAAGCCCGCCACCTCGACCCGGCAACCCTTATAGGCGACGGCGTTGACCGCGTAAACGAAATCCTCATCACCGGAAACCAGTACCGCGGTATCGTATCGGCCCGCCAGGCTAAGCATATCCACGGCGATCTCGACATCTAGATTGGCCTTGCGAGTACCGTCGTAAAAGGTTTTCAGTTCTTTTTGAATTACGCGGAAACCGTTACGCCGCATCCAGAGCAAAAAGCCCTGTTGCCGTTCGGCTCCGACATCGACACCGGTGTAAAAGAAGGCTCGAAGTAACCGTCCATCGCCCAACAACACACGCAAAAGCTTATTGTAATCAATATCAATATTGTGAAAACGAGCTGCGTGAAATAAATTGTTGCCGTCGATAAAAACCGCTACCCTGCCACGATGTCCAAACTGCCACGATAAATTACTCGTTGGATCAAAGTGCATTGATAAAGTACTCCAAATAACATTTTAAAATAATCTTCCATTAAGCTACGCCGAAAGCATTATAAGCCCAAAGCGGAAAATAGTTTAACACGTCTGGACCGGGGCCCGGGAACGACGAATGAAAAGAGCTTGTGAAAACAGGGACTGAGGATCTGAACTTCGAGTGATTTAGTGTCTGGGCTTAAACGAACTCGATTCGCTATTCAACTTACTTGTCACTCGTCCAAAAGGAAAACGATGAATCTTCGCCGCGACGTTGTGAAGCCGGGAGCGCGGACACCTTGTCCGCTGCGAGCGCCTACGGCGCGAGCAGTCGTGACTAAGAAGATAGTTCAAACCCACGGGCATTTCGGGTAACGACGCGATCACCTTCGGCGATTGCAGCGGACAAGGTGTCCGCGCTCCCAGCTTTACGCGCGCTATTAATTTGTTGCGTGTTTTCCGTAGCGTTGGCGAGTTGTCAACTTGTAATCATGCGCGACCTGAATGTAAGCAAAAATGTGCTCGCTCCGATACTTAATTCACTACCGGTGGCGCCGGCAGGACCGTCCCGTCGATCGCATCGACGTAAACCGGGAAACCCGCCTTCAACATGACCTCCCAGGCCAAGCGAAACTCCAGGGCACTGGGACTTGAATCGGTGCGACGAACCAGAATGATCGGTTCGCCCAACGTAAAGTCGTCTTTATTCGCGATCGTAACGGAAGGCCCACTGCCGCCGGGCGCCGTAAACGTTTTGCCTAATAATGTCGTCGCCAACTTATCCGGTGTGATCGTCGGATCGGGCCGCAAACTCTGTAGATCGCGCTGCGTATCGTCCAGGTCAGGAAGGCAAGTGCTGGACAGTTGGCGAACTTGCCGCCCGTCAGTGAATTGGATCAACACCTGGCCAAAGCCACCGCGCAAGGAATAGCGAAACGGACGCTGTTCGTACAACGCGGACTTGGTGCCGTCCGGATCATCATTTCGTTTGACCAAAGTTAGTTGCGATTGATCGGCACAGATCAACGGCCCGGTCGCAGCCAGGAACCGACGCAGGGATTCGCGAGTCTCCTCTTCGGACATCTCCGGCTTTTTGCCGATCGGCGGCAAGGTCAATCCATTGCCGGGCAAAACCGGCAGTCTCTGCAAGGTCGACGTTACTGGATAAAGGTCGGGATTCGCCTGATCGACGATCTGCTGATTCTTCATCAGATTTCGCCACGCGGCCATCGCGGTTTCGCGCCGGGCTAGATCCTCGTTCACCACAATGGGATAAACGTTTTCGGCTGGCCGCGGCGTCGTAACATCGGGTGGTCGCGCGGTTGCGCAAGCCGCAAGCACGAACGCCAGACACACACCCACCGAAATACCGACCCAACGCAACTTGCTTCCGGTCCGCTCGCTGTTCATCACTTCGCGTCCATCCAATTTTCGCCGACCCCCACATCCACCACTAACGGTACATCCAAGGTAACGGCCGACTCCATTTCGCGTTTCAACAACGTCTTGGTTTTTTCTAGATCCGCTTCCGAGGCCTCGACCAGCAATTCGTCGTGGATTTGCATGATCACCCGCGCGTCTAGCTTTTCGCGTTGAAGCGCCTCGTCGACTTTCAGCATGGCGATCTTCATGATATCGCTGGCCGTACCCTGGATGGGCATGTTGATAGCTTCGCGTTCAGCGCGCGAACGAATGTTGAAGTTCCGATCGTTGATGCCGGGAATAGGACGGCGGCGGCCATAGATCGACGCGACGTAACCGAGTTCGCGCGTCTTCTCGGGAATTTCATCCATGTATCGACGTACGCCTTTGTAAGTGTCGTAGTAATCATTGATCACCTGTTTGGCCTCTTTGACGGAAAGACCCACGCGCTGGCTGAGACCATACGCCTCGACGGCATAGGCGATGGCGAAATTCACGATCTTGGCCAGTCGACGTTTCTCTTTCATCTCTTCGGGCGTTTTGGCTTCAAAGACCAGGCGCGCCGTGCGGTCGTGGATATCGTCACCCTTTTGGAATGCGTCGACGAATTCGGCGTCGTGGGTAACATGGGCGAGCACGCGCAATTCCAGCTGCGAATAGTCGGCCGAGATCAGCTTGTAGCCAGGATCGGGAATGAACGCGCGCCGAATGCGTTGGCCCAGTTCCGTCCGGATCGGAATGTTTTGTAAGTTGGGATCGGTCGACGAGAGTCGTCCGGTCGCCGCCACGGTTTGATTCAGTTTGCCGTGAATGCGGCCGTCGGGGCCGATCTGATGCGGCAGGGCATCGGTATAGACGGATTTCAGTTTGTCGATCTCGCGATATTCGATGATCAAGCGCGGCAGTTCGTAGGTCTTAGCCAACTCTTCCAACACGTCCTTGCTAGTCGATACTCGCCCGGTAGAAGTTTTCTTCCCACTGGCGATGTTCAATTCTTCCAACAATTCACCTACCTGTTTGGGCGAGTTGATCTTGAATTCGCGGCCCGCAACTTCGTAGATCCGCGCGGTCAATCGTGCCAACTCGTCACCAAATAGGGTTGAAAGGTCGCGCAACACAACCGGATCGACCCGCATGCCGCACTGTTCCAGGCGATGGAGCAGCGGCGCCAAGGGCAGTTCAAGCTCAAGGTAGATCTGCTGCAAACCCTGTTCGACGATCCGCGCGTGAAAAATATGTGCGACTTGCGTGGTGAAATCCGCGTTCTCTGCCGTGCGCCACTGCTGCTCGGTCCATCCAGCGGGGCGTTTTGTCTGTCGGTCCAGATTGACTGATTCGCGCGCCAAGTCCTCTAATTCGTATTTACTACGAGTTGGATCAAGCAGGTAGGCGGCGATCATCGTGTCATCCGTGACGCCTTCGAATTCGAATTTCAGATCTTGCGCCAGTCCGATGGTTTGTTTTAGGTCGTGCACAGCCTTGGGCAACAGACCGTTACTGAATACCTCGCGCAACGGAACGAGCGCGGCATCAGCGCCGCCTTCGAAACTGCCCAGGTCCACATAGGCGGCCACGCCTGGTGCGGTGGCGATGGCCAATCCGCGAACCGATGAACCCGCGTCCATGAAGGGAAGCGCACCCGCGGGCGGGGCCGGGTCGGCCAGGGCGAACCCCCAATGCTCCGTGTCCCACAGCGATTTGATCAGCGCTTCCAGTTCGCTACCCTTCCGAATGATCCGATACTGGCGATCCGGCTGTGCGCCGCCCCCCGCCGCCGGCTGCGTCGTGGCGGCATCGGCGAATTCGCGCATCTGTGTCTGGAACTCAAGTTCGCGAAAAAGTTGGTAGGCCGCGGCTCTATCCGGCGTTCGAACCCGCAATTGGTCCAGATCCAACTCCAGGTCCATGTTTGTGCGAATGGTTGCTAGGTCCAGGGACTGTCGGATCAGCGGTGCATTGTTCAGCAACGATTCGCGATAGGTCTTGTGCTTGACCTCGGCCGCGTGTTCCAACGCGCCTTCGATACTGCCGAATTGGGTCACCAGCGCCAGCGCGCCCTTTTCACCGATCCCCGGCGCGCCCGGGATGTTGTCGACTGAATCGCCCATTAATCCCAATAGGTCGATGATCTTTTCCGGCGGAACGCCAAACTTTGTCTGAACCCAAGCCGTGTCGCACCACTCGATCGGCGGGACCGGAACCTTGCGCCGTATGGTCTGCGAGTTTTGCCGCATGCAAACGATCAACGGATCACGCACCAACTGGCACATGTCTTTGTCGTTAGACACGATCACTGCCTGCAATCCTTTATCGCGGGCCTTCATCGCTAAGGTGCCGATGATGTCGTCGGCCTCGAACCCCGGCACCCGAATGATCGGGATATTGAACGCTTCGCAAACGCGGATGATGTAGGGGAGCTGCGCCGAGAGATCTTCCGGCATTTCGGCGCGATTCGCTTTATATTGATCGTCTATTTCGTGGCGAAAGGTTTTTTCGATCGAATCGAAGACGGCGGCCACGTAATGCGGCTTTTCATCCGCCAGCAGCTTTCGCAGCATGTTAGTGAAGACAAAAACCGCTTGGGTCACTTCGCCGCGGCTGTTTCTGAGCGGTTCCTGTCGCGCGCCCATCGGGGCAAAGAACGCACGGAAAATGTGGGACATCGAATCGATCAGGAATACACGTTCAGGGGCCGCGCCCGTCTTGTTGGCATTGTCAGTCGTCATGGGTGGATTGATGATAGATAAATCGCTTCGGAGTGACAAGGAAGCCGAGAAAGTGAGTCGTAATTCATAAGCGTTCAGCAGCCTGGCAATTCCGCGATCCAGGATTTGTTTTTTTTATCCCTTCTGTATGGAAATGCTACATTTGGAGAGTGAAATTCTTAGGAAAAACCGCTTTTGACTTTCCCACCGTTCAGAAAAGCCGGGCGAATTTTGCGCGCGAAAAAGCAGGTGCAACCAGCCTTATTTCGCCGCCGTAGACTAGCTCTGGCCCTCCGGCGCTTTCGGGACCTGTTTTTACCCCGCGCCAACCAGCGTTCGTAGATTTCCGGCGGCATAACCGCGACCGGTAACCGCAGCGGAAAGCCTTCGACCGAAGTGGCGAAGTCGCCCCCGGGGGTTGTTTCGAACAAGTTTCCATCGGTGGTCAGCCATCGGCGATCGATCAGTTCCAGGTAACACTGTGGCAGCGAGGCGTTTTGGCCTTCGTTATCCATTGTCCATTTTCCATTGTCCATTGGGTTGCGCGTCAGCCAGGTCAACTCCCCCGGCCGGTACAGAATGTGGCTACGCAGCTTTTGCCGCCAACTTTGCTTACGGTTCGATTTGACCGGGTTCCGGCACTTGATGGCGCCTTCGATAAAACGGGCGAGGTTCAATGCTTCCTTCAAGCCGAAACTCAGCTCGTGGAGCCGCCGGGTAATGACCAATTCGCAACTTCGGGGACCGGTGGGGTCGATCCGGACCGAGGGTTTGACCTTCGCCAATCGTTCCCGC